>JABDFI010000005.1 GCA_013286595.1 Chlamydiota bacterium
TTGTCCTTGGGATCTCAACCACTGGATCTGAATTAAGAACGTACCTATTCTTCTGGTAAGCCTGGATGAGGTAATAATCCATTTCGTACAAAAGCTTTTGCAGCATCTAAGGTAATCCTCGTACCAACTAGATTAAGTCTTCTTAGAGATTTGAGTTTTGATAGATGGGCGAGGCCAGCATCTGTGATTTCGCACGATTGTAGAACAAGCGAACTTAGAGATGTGAGTTTTGATAGATGGGCAAGGCCAGCATTTGTGATTTTTTTGCATTTTTCTAGACTAAGCAAGTTTAGAGATGTGAGTTTTGATAGATGGGCAAGGCCAGCATCTGTGATGTTTTCGCACCCTCTTAGATCAAGTGAGCTTAAGAGTGTGAGTTTTGATAGATGGGCAAGGCCGCTATCTGTAATAGTGCTACACCAGCCTAGATCAAGTGAGCTTAAGAGGGTGAGTTTTGATAGATGGGCGAGGCCGGCATCTGTGATGTTTCTACACCAACTTAGATTAAGTGAGCTTAAGAGTGTGAGTTTTGATAGATGGTCAAGGCCGGCATCTGTGATGTTTCTACACCAACTTAGATTAAGTGAGCTTAAGAGTGTGAGTTTTGATAGATGGGCAAGGCTGGCATCTGTGATGTTTTCGCACGAGTATAGATTAAGTGAGCTTAAGAGTGTGAGTTTTGATAGATGGGCGAGGCTAGTATCTCTGATGTTTCCACACTCGCTCAGATGAAGTGAGCTTAAGAGTGTGAGTTTTAATAAATGGGCGAGACCGACATCTGTGATGTTTTCGCACTCGTTTAGATTAAGTGAGCTTAAGAGTGTGAGTTTTGATAGATGGACGAGACCGACATCTGTGATGTTTCTACACCGGCTTAGAGTAAGTGAGCTTAAGAGTGTGAGTTTTGATAGATGGGCGAGGCCAACATCAGTAATGATGCTACACCAGCCTAGATCAAGTGAGCTTAAGAGTGTGAGTTTTGATAGATGGGCGAGGCCAGCATCTGTGATATTTTCGCACCCTCTTAGATCAAGTGAGCTTAAGAGTGTGAGTTTTGATAAATGGGCGAGCCCAGCATTTGTGATATTTTCGCCCCCTCTTAGATCAAGTGAGCTTAAGGGTGTGAGTTTTGATAGATGGGCGAGGCCAGCATCTGTAATGGTGCTACACCAGCCTAGATCAAGTGAGCTTAAGAGTGTGAGTTTTGATAAATGGGCGAGGCCAGCAGCTGTGATATTTTCGCCCCCTCTTAGACGAAGCGAGCTTAGAGATGCGAGAGTGACTAGATGGGCAAGGCCAGCATCTGTGATATTCTTGCAATTAGATAGATTGATAGATGTAATCTGAGTACCACTTTCTTGATGAAGAATAGTTTTAAGATCGTTATCCGATAAATTGGGCACTCCAGAAAGGTCTAGACAGCCGTCGTTGACGAGAGGTAGATTACGCCAAGCTTTGCATACATGATGGACGCGAGTTATTTCTTTAGGAGCAAAGAAGCTTAGTATATGTTCTAAAATTTCGTTAGGGATAGCCTTTATGCCTGTTGTTGTGTATTTAGGAGTAGTTTGAGAAGAGGTAAGCGCAGAGGCTGGCTGCGCTGTCGGTTGTAAAGTTAATGGAGCTAAAGATAAAGACATTGTTAAATCTCCTATTTTTTTGTTTTAATAATTCATATTTTAATTATAACTTCATTTTATTTAAATAAATAAAATATTATTTACTGATTTTAATTAAAGAAAAAGTAATTTTAAATTTAGAATAATAATCAAATAATTTCTCACTTTCCAGTAAGGCAATTGTATTAGAGCGCAGCGTTTTCTTAGTTTCAATAAAGGCCTTTTAAGACAGCATTGTTTCGAAGCTGGATTGGTTGGGTTTATCAGTGCTGCTGCTGACGCTCAAACAGACATGCATCAGGCTTGGTATAAGTTTCTGGGAATATTTGAATCGGTGGTTCCGAAGAGATTCGATCGACTTGTCTCAATGCGTCCGCAAACGTTATCAAACAGCCTCTCCTGTTCCACCATGATAGGGGATATGCCTTAACTTCCTTGGATACTTATGGCAAAAACGTGATGACCCCTTAGACCATGCCTTAAATCAAGCCTGATTGCGGGAAAGTTTGGCATGGTCTAAGGGGTCATCACGTTTTTGCCATAAGTTTTTAAGGACGTACCATTAAGAGGGCAATGTTAACACTTCGTGGCTATCATCTGTGATCAGCACGGTATGCTCCCATTGCGCACTGGGCTTCCCATCTTGGGTGTATGCTGTCCAATGGTTCCTAGAATCGATATACCCTTCTCGTATGCCAGCATTGATCATCGGCTCAATGGTGAAGGTCATTCCGGGTGCTAAGGGAATGTTGATGTGATTATAGTGATGGGGCACTTGTGGAGGTTCATGGAATTCAACCCCTGTGCCGTGTCCAACAAATTGGTTAACGACTGTGCAACGATGTTGCGAAGCATAGGATTCGATCGCGTTTCCAATCTCGTGAATTTTGATTCCCGGTTTTAAAAGAGAAATAGCGCGATTCAGACATTCTAAAGAGACATCGACAACTCTTTGTTTTTCTTCACTTACTTTTCCAATGACCACCATGCGGCTACAATCGCCATAATAGCTATTGAGTAGACTCGTGACATCGATGTTGAGAATATCTCCTTCTTTTAAAGGGATATCATCGGGAATTCCATGACAGATGACGTCGTTAAGAGAAGTGCAAATGCTCTTGGGAAATGGAGGGACTCCGTAACCTAATGGAGCTGGGGTGGCATGAGCCTCAAGGTGTAGACGGTGAGCAAAATCATTGAGTTGATTGGTTGTCATCCCCGCTTTAGCATATTTTGCCGTTTTATCTAAGATGGTGGCGGCTAATCGACAAGCAGCTCGTATACCCTCAATTTGCTCTTTTGTTTTGATGATGATACCATATTGTTTCAGGTACAATTTAGCAAGCGAATGACTGTCTTGAGGAGAGACTTGAGGATAGTGACATTTTTTCCACTTGAGTCCGCTGCCGCACCAACAAGGGTCATTTCGAGAGTTCATAAATTCCTGGGTAGTAGACTTTATACAAGGATAACCCATGTGCAGGAGCAGTGACTCCAGCTGCATGGCGTTGTTGATTATTCAAGATTTGTGGCAAATTGTCTACTGATAGCTTTCCCTTGCCAACATCTACGATTGTACCGATAAGATTGCGCACCATCTTATAGAGAAAATGATCTCCAATTAATTGAAAATAAAAACGTTCAGTGTCGATGGGAATGAGATGAAGTGACTGTAGATGGCATACTGGATTGCGCGTCCATCGAGAACGCTCATTACAGAAGGCTGAAAAATCATGTTGCCCTAAGAACTTGCTTGCCGCTTTTTCCATGAGAGCCCGATCTAACGTGTGAGGAACATGCCATGAAGTCAGATGGTAAAAGGGCAGTTGTGTAGATCCATTGCATAGGAAATAGCGATACTCTTTTTCGATACAATCTAAAGTGGGATGAAAACTAAGAGGTTGTTCTTCTAGTGAGAGGATGGAGATATCTTTAGGCAATGTTCCATTTAACGCGCGTTGAAGCAAGGGTAGGGGCATGGTATGTTCTGTCATCATATTCACGACTTGCCCTTGAGCATGAACTCCTGCATCCGTGCGGCTGGCTGCTTGCAAGGTAACCGGATGGTGAAGAATGCGCTCTAGTGCGGATCCAAGCGTGGCTTCAATGCTCGAGTTTTCATTATTTTTTTGCCACCCTTTATAGGCAGTTCCAAGGTAGGCGATGGTGAGTTTGATATTGCGCATGGGTCAATAGAAGTCTAATGAATTTTAAGAAATAATCCCAGCCCTTCGAGGAACATTTGGACAGCGATCAGTGTTAAGAGCAATCCCATGAGGCGCTCGCAGGCAATTAATCCTTTTTGTCCCATGATTTTTTTGAGCTTGGTGGAAGCGAGGAGAATAAGAGTAGAAGTGATCCAAGCAATAAAAATGGCTCCCACTAATCTCCAGCTACTGCCAAATTCACGGGATATTTGCCCAGAATAGAGCATGACAGCTGCCAGTACGGCAGGTCCTGCGACTAGAGGGATAGCAAGGGGAACAATAAAAGGCTCCTTCTCTTTGGGATACTCGTGCTCTTCCTGCCCTATTGGAAAAATCATCTTGAGAGCAATCAGAAAGAGAATAATACCCCCTGAAATCAGAATGGTGGGTAACTGAACATGAAGAAAATTAAGAAGAGACTCTCCCACATAGGCAAAAAGAATGATCGTAACGAGGGCGATGATCATTTCTCGGAAGATGATTTTCTTTTGACGCTTGACAGGGATGTCTTTGAGCACGGCGATGTAAATAGGCACATTGCCGAGTGGGTCCATCAGCAAAAAGAGGGCAAAAGCCATGGAGAGTATTTGCAATAAGGTGTCCATATTGGTCTATTTGTGTATATAGCAGAGCTCGTCATTTAATTGCGCTTTTTTGCTTCTTGTACCAGAAGAAAAATAACACAGGAGTGATCGTTAAAACGTTTCCACCGCAAATCATCAGAATGTAGTGCAGGGGAGTTCCAATATCGACATGGTCTGGCGGAAAGAAACTGACAATGATGGTAATCGTGCAACCAAAAAGTCCAAGTAAGCTCGTGATCCACATTCCATAGTGTTTACCAGGAATTTTAAATGCTTTGGGGCGATCGACATAGCGGTGGTGGAGGTAGAGCGCTGCAAAAAACATGAGGATGTACATGATCATGTAGAGCTCAGTGCTCAAGGCTGTCAAGAACCAGTAGAATCCGTTGACGCTGGGGACTAACAAAAAGACGGAAGAGAACAGGGTCACTAAAATAGCTTGAACGATCAATACGTTAGAAGCTACCCCATGCTTATTCTTGTGGCGAAAAAAGGGGGGTAAGAACCCAAATTCAGCAGCATGGAGTAGACCTTTTGCAGGGGAGATCAACCAATTAGTGATGCTGCCAATGGTGCCGACGACAATCATCGTCGTCAAGACGGGAGTTAAATGTTTAATTCCAAAAACCTCGAAGAAGTTACTAAATACTTGGATCACACCTGACACCAGATTAATCTCATCGACAGGTAGCACGAAAGCAATGGCTAAAGAGCCTAAAACCATGGTTACGAGGATAAAAAAGCTGGCAATGAGGATGGCTCGAGGGAAGTTGCGTTGAGGGTTGCGGATGTCGTTGACATGGACGCCGGCTAGTTCCATCCCTAAAAAAGAAGCCATGATAGCAATTAAAGAGATCCAATTCGTTGAGTTGCTTAATGGAGGGATCAGTGTTGATGTGCTGACATCAATTTGCAAGGGCTTGCCACTCAATGCCCAAAAGGCCCCCAGTCCAATGAGTAGAATGAGGGGAATGACTGTCCCAATCATCGCGCAGATGCTATTGACACGCAAAGAGAAGTGGATCCCCTTCAAATTCACTAGGGTAATGCCCCAGAAAACGACTAAAATGCAAACCACGAGGTAGCCTTCATTGCGAGCTAGCTCAGGGTTGGCGAGATAGGCTGCGGTTCCTGCGATGAAGGAAAGGATCGTCGGATACCACACCATGGTATTGATCCATTGCAACCAGATGGCAAGCATGGCCCATTTTTGTCCAAAGGCTGCGTTGACCCAATGGTACACGCCCCCTTTTTCTGGGTAGGTGGCAGAGAGCTCAGCAGCGACTAAAGAAGTAGGAACTAAAAATACAATCGCCGAGAAGATGAAAAAGAAAATCAGGGCGCTGCCAAAAAGAGCAGAAGCGGGCAAATTGCGGATGCTGTCGATTGCCGCAATGATTAATAAAACAAGAGAAAAAAGAGGGATCTTTCTAGTCATTTTACTTTGGACTCTTCAAAAAAAGCAGGATAATAACGGATCATCTAGATGAATTCCATAGAGAAATCATTCTTTTCTATTATTGCGAACTTGATTCCAGTTCTAGCACTCGCCATAGTCTATTTAAAAATTGAATTTGATCAGAGGTTAAGGGGGATAATGAGAGAAGGAAATCTTCATTTTTAACAAAAGCCGCTTTGGTCCAATTTGCAGATCCCATCGCGAAAGTGGTATCGTCGATGATGGCCCACTTGTGATGTAACAGTTCTTGTCCTCTACTGAATGTGATGGGCACGTCCTCACTGGTGAGGCGAGCCACTGCTTTTTTGCTAGCTCCTCGTCCTGAGTAATAATCCACCACAACGGCGACATCGATACCGCGTTGCCAGGCTCGAATGAGGGCGTCGATTAGAAGTGGATGGGTGAAGGTGAACATCGCGACGCGTACACTTTTTTTGGCGTTATCAATAAGTGAGAGAAGATGATGGAGTGCTTGCTGCTTTTTTTCTGGTAACAGGAAACAGTGGAGTTCTTGAGAATCAAGTGCTTGAACGTAATGGGTAGAAGAAGGGTGGGTAAGAAATTCTGCAAAGGAAGGAGAGTAGAGTCCCATCACAAAATTGCCGTGATGGTGGAGCGAGGGAAGGGTTAGGTTAGCAGAGCCTAAATAAAGAATTGAATGATCGATGATGAGAATTTTTCTGTGCATCAACCCTTTAGAGCGGCGCGGGGTGATAGTAGCGGATGAGGGGAAGTGTTTTCCTAGAGAAAGGGAGGCAGTGGGATCATACTCTACAGTTAGGTCTTTTCCCAGCTTGGCTTGTTTGGCTAGGGCGCGGATCACATCGCGATCGGTGATCCCATAAAAGGTGGCGTGAATCGATTGCTGTGCTTGGTGGATCGCTTCACAAAAGATGAGTTTGAGATCGTGACGCGATTGATTCGCATAAAATAGGATAGGGGAATTGGCAGTGGGTAATTCGGGAGTGGTGGCTTTGGTGATGAAAAAGACAAATAGACCGCCCATCGATAGGAATACAATGGGCGGTAGCAAAAATCTCTTAATTAGATACATTCACCTTTAGCGCGCATGTCGCGAACAACAGCAGGTAAGCCTACTTTATCGATGGTGCGTAGGGCATTAGCAGAAAGGCGTAAAGTGATGAAGCGGTTTTCATCGGCAAACCATAGGCGTTTTTTCTGTAAATTAGGAAGAAAACGTCGCTTGGTTTTTCCAGTTACTTTAAGTCCAATTCCCTTTTTCTTTTTAGCAATACCGCGAAGCGCATAAGAGTTGCCGCGAACAGGTACGCGTCCTGTGACTTGACATCGCTTAGTCATTATATTCTCCTGAAATTTGTCAAAAAGGGTGATTTTAGCACCTTATTTCTTATTGAACAAGAATATTTAGGGATTTAAATTTAAATTTTCAGGCAAAAAGAAAAGAGAGCTCGTCGTAGTAAAATGGGGAGTGAAATCCGATGGGCTTTGATGATGAAGGGGTTGCGTCTCATTCTTAAACATACCCATCAGTTTTTCTTTAATTCAGGTTGAGTTGAGTGGAAGAGTTATTCGTAGATTTTGTAGTGATCGGGTCGGGTCCAGCGGGCCAGAAAGCGGCTATTCAAGCTGCTAAGCTTGGCAAAAGTGTGATTATCGTTGAAAAGGATCATGTTCTAGGTGGCGCATCGTTGAACTCAGGGACGATCCCCTCTAAGTCTCTGCGCGAGGCTATTTTAGATTTGACTGATTTTTACGAGCGTAGCTTTTATGCGCAGGATAAACCGATTCGCGCGGTGTCGATCAACGACTTGAACTACCGTTTAAAAAAAGTTCTCGAAGAACAGCGCAAGATCTTGCTGCGGCAATTTGAAAAAAATAAGATCAAAATTGTCTATGGCAAGGCGCGCTTTCAAGATAAACAGCATGTCGTTGTACTCGATGAACATCAAAAAGTGATCTGTCGCATCACGGCTGACTTTTTTCTGATAGCCTCTGGTTCGAAACCGCGCAATCCGATCCATGTCCCTTTTGATGATCACGTGATTTTAGATTCCACACGACTTCTCGACATCGATCATGTCCCTAAAACGCTGCTGGTGCTGGGTGGAGGAATCATTGGTTCTGAGTATGCAAGTTTTTTTGCAGCTCTTGGAACTGAAGTGACCGTTGTAGATAAAAAAGATCATCTATTGCCTTTGCTCGATAGAGAGATCGGGCAGCATTTGCAAAAAGCACTGGCCGTGATTGGGCTACAATTCATCGGCAACAAAGAACCCGATGAGATCAAGAAAGTTGGTGATCATGTAGAAGTGCGTTTCAAAGATGGCTCAAAATTGCAAGCAGAAGTTCTTCTTTATGCTTTAGGAAGGGAAGCGAATGTGCAAGACATGCAAATCGAAAAGATTGGCGTTGTGATTGATCAAACTGGATACATTCCTGTGAATGCTTTGTTTCAAACTGTGGTTCCCAATATTTATGCCGCAGGAGATGTGATTGGGATGCCAGCGCTTGCATCGACTAGCATGGAACAAGGGAGATTAGCAGCGCGTCATGCCTTTGGCGCCAAGACGCATCACTTCCCGACATTTTATCCTATCGGAATTTATACGATTCCAGAAATTTCTTCGTGTGGGTATACTGAAAATCAACTGCAGGAACTCGGTTTTAGGTATGAAGTGGGGCGCGCCTACTATTATGAAATAGCGCGCAATCAGATTGCTGGGAATGATCCCGGTATGTTTAAGATCCTCTTTCATACGGACACACTTGAGATCTTAGGCATTCACATCATAGGGCGCGCTGCTACCGAAGTGATTCACATCGGTCAAGTAGCGATGAGTTTTAATGCGCGGATCGATTATTTCATCGATCAGGTTTTTAACTATCCAACCTACGCGGAAGGATATAGAATTGCTGCGCTGAACGGTTTTAACAAGATTAAGCATAGAAAATAACGTGGGACGATGGCGATTTACGATATATTCAATGTAGAAACAAATGCAAAATCGGAAAAACGTTCAGAACAAGCAACAGTTGACCCTAGTCGTCCACCCGAAGTTGCACCCGCTCCTAGCTCCAATTCCCTATTTTCTGCGATTGCCGCGCGTTTGTTTTTTTTCTTGCTCTTACTCGCCGATGTGTTGTGGATGTGTTATGCCTTACTACTCTTACTCGTCACAGTGGTAGGCGCACTTTTAACCATGTTTCGCGTGAAGGGGTTTATTGAGATGAGAGCCAATGCTGTGCTCACCATTAAACGCTCGTTAATTTGTGGTGTATCCTTATTTATAGCTCTCTTTAGCCCTGCCTTTGGAATCATGATCGCGTGTACCTATTTCCTGATGTACGATCGAGTAGGGATAGAAGAGATCGTTCCAGCCTCTCTTCAATCTCAATTTAAAGAGTTTCTCCATAAGTGAGGCAATTGCAAAACTCTCCGCCACAGTAAAATCGCTCTTTTGAGCCATTTTGCCACCCCATCCCCGAGCCCTACTCGCTAGGAGTATGTGCTCTCGGGGATGGGGCACAGCCGCTTGAGCGGCTGGCAAACTGACTCAAAATCATCGAATTTTCTGGGTCGGGTAATTTTGCAATTGCCTCAAGTGAGATCCTCTTTCTCTAACAGCTCAGTGAGCCTGTTGTCCAAGTAGGTGAATAGATCGGGATATTTTTTGCTGAGCCATTTGGCAAAGGCGTGGGATTTCAGGATGATCTCTTTTTTAGCAGGAGCTGGTTGCTTTAAGGAGGGATCAGTGACAAAAGAGCTAATATCTAACGTCACCACGCGCTCATCGATCACACCGTAATTATCTTTAAATTTTCGATCTAAATCTCTGATCCCACTCGTGCACAGTTCTGTCAAACATCCTAAATAATCATCGATGATTTGTTGTGCCTTTTTGAGATCATTCTTCGCCATGACCTCTGCGATGTAATCAACCAAAAAAACAGCTTTTCGTTGGATGACAAACTCTGTGCGATCGAGATCGATCTGATGGCGAATTCCTATTTTATCAATCAACGTCACAGTGCCAAAATGATCTTGCGCCTTATTCAAGTGAGCATACAACAGGCCAGTGCGATGTTTTAACTGGTGATGGAGCAGGACGCAGCTTGAGAAGTTGAACTCCTGGAAATAGGATGTGCCTTGGGCGAGCATGGGGCAATGATGCAATAATTTGTGCCACGAAAATTCAGTCACAAGAGAAAGAGGTTTCAGATGATCATGTCGGTAAAACTTAAGAACTGTCGTTTGATCAGCACCCAGAAAAGCAAAGCACCATCCTCCCTTGCCGATAAAGGTAAATGGTTGATCGAGTAAGGATCGAAGATTTCTATCTTCTTCCAGAGATAGTTGAGGCATTTCCCATCGCGGATCATTCGGAAGATTTGAGAGGATCAGATAGGTGCGAAACCCTTGAGTCTGCCAGTTACAAAAGCAATAGATCCCAGCGACGATAACTACTGAGAGAGCAATTTTGCTAAATAAGCTGAGAATTTTTTTTGGCATAAACCATTCGTTGTTAAAGAAATCGTACACTAACTTTCAATTTGCTAAAAGAGAATGACCGGAAATGAACGCGAGGTCGCAAGGGCGCAGGGACGCAAAGATTTTATAAATTCAATTTTCTCTGCGTTCCTGCGACCATACTTTTACCCATAAGTTTCGATGTTTTTTACCACCCGCTTCGCTAGAGAGCGCAGAGGACACAGAGATCCTATCCGGATAGGATTTCTGTGTCCTCTGCGCTCTCTAGCGAAGCGGGTGGTAAAAATGTAGCTCTTGGCCTTGAGTTCTTAAGTTATTCAACGGTTTCAAGATTGAAAATTTACATCAAGCAAAAGATATGCGTAAAAGTATGCCTACGACTTCTAAATAACATATTCCAATCAGCTATGGTATAAGGGCCTATGTTATTTCCCGTTAGGGGTGAGCGAAGGGCACTCCTTCGCTCCGCGTTGATCTCATCCGTTTTACTTGAGTAGTCCTTGGATCCTTTGCTTGCTCGGATAGACTTCTTCAATCTTTTGGAAAAATCGAAAGAAGCAATGCCTCTAAAGAAAGCCAAAAGGGAACCCATAAGATAATGAATCAAAAATCACTCCAACAGACATTGCAATAACATGTTCTGTCTTGATCCATTCTTTGGTGTGGGACTCTAACTTTATATAGGAGGTAGCAAGCCAATGAAATGATAATTATCCCAAACACGTGAGCAAAATTATGTCCCGTGATCCAATATAAAAAAGAGTAGACCAATGCTCCAACTAAGAAAAACAAACTGTTTTTGAATGATCCTTTCTTCTTTGTCATTTTCTTGATTCCGGCCAACGTATTGAATATGTTCTTTTTATAGTCCTGCTCTGAGAATATGTAGTACTCATATTTTTTTATCAAATTTATTGTTTACTAAAATAATGAATTTACCACCTTTTTGATAAGGTAGATGGAAAGGGGTAGCTTTGATACACTGTTGGCCATCAAATGAGGAAAGGATTGATGGAGCAACGTTCCAACAGCTCGACTCAGGGGTGTCAACAAACACGGTTGGCTTTGCTTTGGATGAACTTAGCAAGTGAACCGTTAGTTTCCCTCTATACTTTTCTTCCTTTTATCTTGTGTAAAGATCTAGATGTCAGCACCTTTCAACTTTCTCTTTTCATCACACTTCGCCCTGTGCTTTCTGGTTTATCTTTTTACTGGAGTGCTTATCTCAAGGAAGGAAGGGGAAAACTCGTTTCGAATCTAGTGGGGGCATGCCTTCTCGCTTATCTTCCTTTCTTGTGTTTCCCTTTGCTCGGAAATATTTGGTATTTACTCGTAGCTTCAGCCTTTTATCAATTATTTAGTCGAGCGGCGATTCCCTCACTCATTGAAATTTTGAAGCGCAATATCCCCAAGCAACCTCGAGAACAAGCCTTTTCTTTCTTCTATGTATTGAGCTTCATTGAGAGTGGGATTCTTGGACTTATCTTTGGTAAGTTGCTCGATGCCCATGCCGTAGATTGGAAGATGTTATTAGCTGGTGGTGGACTCATTGGTCTTAGCGCGATTTTTCTATTTCGAAGAGTATCGGTACCAACGCGTGAAGCAGAACCCGTGCAAGCATCGTCATCTCTAATCCAGCCGTGGAAAGATAGTTTGCTTCTGATGCGACAACGTTCTGACTTTGCTCACTTCCAATGGTTGTATATGATTGGAGGTGCGGCGTTGATGATGATGTCACCAGCTTTTTCTCGCTATTACGTCACCACGTTGAGCTTATCTCATACGGACATGGCGATGGCGAGGTTTGTGTTCATGGCTTTAGGTGTGGCAGGGGCCTCTTACTGGTGGCGTAAGAATTTAGAGAAAATTTCTATTTTACAACTTTCTCTGTGGGTACTTTGTGGCTTCGGCTTATTTCCATTAGCTTTATTGCTCGCTCAATTTCATATCGGTTTTCTCTATTTTGGATTCTTAATATATGGCATTGCCCAGGCGGGAAGTCATCTCTTATGGCATTTATCGGGCACGATCTTCAGCGGTGAGCAGAACAGCGCTCCCTATACGCGAACGAATCTTCTCATGGGCGGCTTGCGCGGGGCGGTCTTTCCTTTTGTCGGTGGTTGGTTGTGTACTCTATGGGGCGAAACCTCTGTTTTAGTCTTAGGAATGGGATTGTGCTTTGCAGGCGTGTTGGTCATGAAGCGCTCTCCGCAACTATCCCGAACATGATTCAAGAATTGGATTGAACAAATCTCAATAACTTGAAGAACATCTCATGAGCTGTATGTAGTCATTGATGCTTGGAAATGGTTTTCGATCATGAACAGTATATCAAGGTTTCCAACGCCCTATCATTTAATGAGTTGTATTTAATAAAAACTTTAATTGCAGAAAATAAAAAAATTAATTATACTAATATAATACACGGCTTTTTATTTAACCAAATATAATTAAAATTGAAAGGAGATAATATGGCAATCCCACCAATTTATAGAGCAATTCCAGTACCTGCGGCAGCAGCACCTGCAGTACCTGCAGCAGCCGAAGCGGCACCTGTGGCAGCAGCACCTGCTAATCCTCCAGTAGCTCAGGTTCCTAATTTTGGATTACTTTATATCCACCGTATAGGTGGTAATTGAGGTGGCAAACTGACTCAAAATCATCGATATGCAATCTCATCATAGTTACTGTAAACTCATGAGACTAATGGTTTGGCCTTTGAGGGTCAAAGTGATAGTTTGTCCATTCTTAATTTCTCCTTTCAAAATGGCATTTGAGAGGAGATTGACGACTTGTTGTTGGATTAGCCGTTTTAAGGGGCGAGCTCCGTAGGAAGGATCGTATCCTTCTTCGGCGAGATAGGTGATGACCTCTTGGGTCCACTCGAGTTTAACGTCTCTTTCCATGAGTCGCTGCATGACTTTTTTAAGTTGAATGAGAACAATTTTTTCCATATCGCGTCTTTGAAGAGGCAAGAAGGGGAGAATATCATCCAATCGGTTGAGGAATTCGGGGCGGAAATGTTCTTTTAATACGGGCTCAACGATGTCGAGAATGGTTTCTTTGGTCCAATCAGACGTGTTGGAACCAATTCTGTCTAAGATCAGTTCTGATCCTAAGTTAGATGTCATCACAAACAGGGCGTTCTTGCAGTTAACAATTCTTCCCTTACTATCCGTTAAACGGCCATCATCAAAAATTTGCAATAGGATATTAAATACATCATGATGCGCTTTTTCGATTTCGTCGAGCAAGACGATGGAATAGGGGCGTCGACGAAGGGCTTCGGTGAGCTGTCCACCTTCTTCATAGCCCACGTAACCAGGGGGTGATCCGATCAACTTGGAGATGCTGTGTTTTTCCATGTATTCTGACATGTCTAATCGGATGATGGCGTCTTCTTGGTTGAAGAGTTGTTCTGCTAGGGCTTTCACTAGTTCTGTCTTACCGACACCTGTGGGGCCAACGAAAAGAAATGCTCCTGTAGGACGCATCGGATCGTTGAGTCCAGCTCGTGAGCGTCGGATAGCTTCGCTCATGGCGCGAATCGCAAAACTTTGTCCGACGACGCGCTGCTCGAGAGAAGTTTCGAGATTGAGTAAGCGTTGAGCTTCTCCCTCTAGCATTCTTTGGACGGGAATTCTCGTCCATTTTGCGACAATTTGCGCAATCAAGGGCTCATCCACCTCTTCTCGAAGAAGTCGATTGGGTTTATCTAGAAGAGTTTTTTGCGCTTTTTCGAGTTCTTCTTTCATTTTGGGGATGCGGCTATAGCGCAATTCAGCGACTTTATTGTAATCCACCGCGCGCTCTGCTTCTTCTTCTTGAAAGCGTAAGTGTTCTAAGGCATTTTTCTTTTGTTTGACCTCTTCAATCAGCTTTTTTTCTAAGTTCCATTGCTCGCGTAGGATCGAGAGTTCTTCTTTCACTTTGGCGCTCTGTTCTTCGAGCTTTTTTGCTTCGCTGCGGGCTAAAGGAGTATCTTCTCGTTTAAGACCTTCTTGTTTGATGATTAAGCTCGATAGCTCCCTCTCTTTCACATCGATGGGAATGGGCAAGCTGCCGATTTGTAAACGGATCATGCTTGCGGCTTCATCGATGAGGTCGATCGCTTTGTCCGGCAGGCGTCGATCTGTAATGTACCGTTGTGAAAGATAAGCAGCTGCATGTAAAGCGCTCTCTGTAATGTGCACGCCGTGGAAGATCTCATATCTTTCCCGCAAACCGCGTAGAATAGCAATCGTATCTTCTAAAGAAGGTTCTTGAACAAAAACAGTTTGGAAACGGCGTTCAAGAGCGGGATCTTTCTCGATGTATTTTTGGTATTCGTTAAGTGTAGTGGCTCCAATGCAATGCAGTGTTCCTCGCGCTAGAGCTGGCTTGAGCAGATTTGCTGCATCCATGGATCCTTCTGTGGCTCCAGCTCCTACTAAAGTATGTACCTCGTCGATAAAGAGTAGGATTTTTCCTTCGCTTTTTTCCACTTCCTTCAGAATTCCTTTGAGTCGTTCTTCAAATTCCCCTCTAAATTTAGTGCCAGCGATTAAACTTCCCATGTCGAGAGCAAATAACTGCTTACTTTTAAGTGAATCGGGCACATCTCCTTGAATGATTCTTAATGCCAATCCTTCAGCGATGGCTGTTTTTCCAACTCCGGGTTCTCCAATTAATAAGGGATTGTTCTTGGTACGTCGGCTGAGGACTTGCATGGTGCGGCGAATTTCTTCATCTCTTCCAATGACAGGATCTAATTTTCCCTCTTTAGCGAGGGCGGTTAAGTTCTTACAGTATTTTTCAAGGGCTTGTAAGCCGGCTTCAGCAGAAGGAGAATCCATTTTCGTATTGCCTCTGATCTGTTTAATGCGTGCTTCGAGTTCTTTTAAAGAAAGGGGAGATCCTTTTTTCCATGTGGAAAAAGGATCTCCTGCAGATTGCCAAAAAACGTAGAAAAAATGGTCGCTGCTTAAATAGGTGTCTTGCCATTTTTTGGCTATTACTTGTGCTTCAGCAATGCGCTGCTGAAGCTGAGAGGATACAGCAGGTGTTTGTGATGTGCCTTCAAATGTTGCTCTCTGATCTAAAGCTGTTCTTAATGAAGAAATCAGCGATTCTGGTTGTAGTCCTAATGAGATAGAAAGTGTTTGAAAATAGCCTTCTGGATTGTCAAAAAAGGCCAAGATGAGATGGTTTTCAGAAACTTCTGTATGACGATGCTCTTGAGCGTAATGAAAAGCTTTTTCTAAAGCTTCAGCTACTGATTCAGTAAATTGAGGATTCATCGTTTTCACTCTGAATTAAAACCGAATACAAAAATACTATATGCGATAGGAATTCTTCTGTCAATAGAGGGAATTTATAATATATTTATCGATAGGTCAATTTTTTCAAATTTTTTGTAGACATCTAAAATGACTTCGGCATAAATTCACGGCATGTGGATTTTATCTTTTTTAAAAAGGAGAAATTGAATGAAAAATCATTTAAATAGGCTCACAAATGGATTAGGGAAATTTTGCAATCTTGGCATTACTTTCTTATCGATTGCTTTGATGGCAGTACAATTAAACCTCCAGGCGGGCAATACCGATCATAGCCTACATGGCATGGGGGCAAAACCATTAACGCAAGAACAACTTCAAGATATACTAGCCAATTGGCCCAGAGTGCTAGCTGTAAAACCAAACAAAATCGGTGCTGCTCGCATTCAAAAACATCTCCAAGATCTTGGACAAGTTCCTGGCATAATTGAAATCGCCTCAACGTCAGACGAAGAGTTTGTCACCAATAAAAATACCACCGGAGAAACCTTAGAAGATTTGAATGCAAAATGGGGAATTTCATCCCTTCCTGCCAGTGTGGATAACAGCAAACTTCCCTGCTTTCCTCCAATTGGCGATCAGGGAGCAGAAGGCTCCTGTGTGGGTTTTGCTACAACTTATTATCACGCTACTCATGAATATGGCTTCCTAAATGGAATTAACAATAAGACTAGCTCAGCCGGTATCCGCTCGCCGAAGTGGACGTATAATATGATTAATGGAGGTTCTGATGCAGGTTCTTGGCCAACAGATGGCTATAACCTTCTTAATAAAAATGGAGCCGTATCCATAAATAGTTTCCCTTATGATTCAAATTATACTCAGTGGGATCTAAATACTCAGGATTGGATTTCTGCCTTAACCTACCGCATGGCGCCTGTTAACTTTATAACAATTAACTCTTCTTCAGACATTGATGTGATTAAGGGATTATTGAATAACGGACACGTTGTCACTTTCACAACATATGCATCGTGGCATTACACTACCGTTCAAGCAGATCCTTCAACCCCTAACAATCCTTATGTAGGCCAAGATGCCGTTTCCTGGGCAAGTACCTCATCCGGCGGCCATCATACGACCGTTGTCGGCTACGATGATAATGTTTGGATCGACATTAATGGAAATGGAACAGTAGATTCAGGTGAGAAAGGAGCGTTCTTAATCGCAAATTCCTGGGGGACAGGTTATGCCAACGCCGGCTTCGTTTGGATGTCCTATGATGCTTTTTACAAAACTTCACAGGTTGTCAATGGTCCAGGGCCTGGAAGAATCGCATTGGCTGATATGTTCTATTCTATTGTCCCAATAGCTGCAAACTATCAACCTAAAATCGTGGCTGAGTTTACTTTGACACAAAGTGATCGCAATCAACTTGCCATGGGGGTTGCGGATTCCAGCACAAGTACGACTTCCCCTTCAACCACAATCGCAAGCCAAGCTTTAGATCAAAGTGGTGGCTCGCTTGCATTTGATGGGGGGGCTGCCCGCAGCATGTCAGCAACTTTTGCGTTGGACTTTACGGACCTATTGCCAAGCACGAGCTCGACGCAAAGATACTACTTGCTTGCCACTGATGTAGCTGCAGGCAACACAAGTACACTAAATGCCTTTACACTGATCGATTTAGTTAATAACAAGCAGGTGTCGAATCCAACAACGCCCATAAGCTTTGATAATCAGTCAATTCAACCCTATATTGACTACCAATTTAATAATAACGTAACTCCACCATCAGTTAACATTACTTCCCCAGCTAATGGGGCGACTATTAGTAAAACAATCAGTGTCATAGCAAATGTTACAGCTAGCGCTGGAGTGTCACATGTAGATTTTTACGTAGATAGCACATTAATCTTATCTGATACGACATCGCCCTATTCTGCATCCGTTGATACAACGACTCTATCGAATGGCGCACACACCTTTACAGCCATTGTTTATGATAAGGCGGGAAATTCTGCTAAAAGCATTGTGACGGTAACAGTGGATAATGCCCAAAATAGCAGCATTTTTATAAATGCTGGCAATGGTGGTGCAATTATAGATGCATGTACTAATGTAGCTTGGCAGGGTGATCAGTATTATTCAGGTGGTCAAACCTATACGAATTCTACTTTACCAAGTTGTCTTAATGTGTACACAACAGAGCGATATGGCAACTTTTCCTATAACATACCTGTTTCGAATGGAAATAAATATGTTATTTTAAAGTTTGCTGAAATCTTTTATCAGACTGTGGGAGCTCGTGTATTCAATGTAAAAATTAATGGACAACAGGTCATTTCTAATCTTGATATATTTAAAGAAGTTGGTTTTGCGAAGCCTTTAGATCTTAGTTTTCCAGTAAACGTAACAAATAACAATATTCGAGTAGAATTTATTCCTGTTGTCGAAAATCCTAAAGTCTGCGGACTTGAAGTTCTCTCACAATAGTGGGAAGATTTCGCGATAATCTCAATTCATCCCCTTTCTGTCACGTGGCAGAAGGGGGAATGGATTAGACTTTGCCTTAAGGTGTAGGTGAAGGTTGAGCTTCAGTTTTTCTTACCTTAATGCTAACGCCTGTGGTTTTGTTAACGAGTAGAAAAGGGTAGTCGGTGTTGTTGCTGGGAACGACTTTGATGGGAATGGGAGAGATCCAAATTTGAGAGGTTGGATAGTCTTCAGGATCGACTTCCCAAATGGAACCATCCGTCAACTCTATCTTTTGACCGTTGTCGATGTTGATCGAGAGAAACAGGGGCTGTTCTTTTGCCTGTGTTGTGGTGGCGACTTGTCGAAGTTGGAAGTTTTTATTGAGCCATATCTCCAATTCTATTTTTTGGCGAGGTGTAAGCGTATCAACCCCTGTTTTTTTTTGTTCGTCTTTTGACATCACAGAATCAAGAAACGCCATTTCTCCAAGTAGTGGTGCAGTGAGAAGAAAAGCGCAACATGTAAAACGGGCAATACGCATCGGAAGACCTAATTGTTAGTTTAATTGTTTTTATCGTTGTTCGAAGGGATTTTTTCAATCGAAAGTTATTAGATCTCTTGCATAACCCCGCAATTCCCTGCCCGTGCCCAAAAGTTGGTCTATTTTTTATCTGGGTGGGTAAGTGGCTCGGGGCAGAGTTTTCTGAGGTGATTGCGTAAACTTAGTAGGGCTTTAGGCTGATGAGCGCGACGATGCACGAGATCTTCGGTCTTTTGAAGATGGAGCCAGGCGCGGTTAAAATCATGTCTTTCCATGTTCAAGACTGCTAAATAATACTCAGTAGTGGCGTTGTGAGAGTCGAGTTTATGGTAGCGTTCTAAGACCTCTTTAGCTTCATTGCCGCGACCTAGCTGAAGCCAAGTTGTAGCCATTTGAAGAAGTCCTGCTCGGTAGTTGGGGTAGCGCTTGAGAATTGTCTGTAATTCTTGTTGTTTTAGTTGAATGGATTCTCTGGTCTCATCCACTGGAAGAAAGACCGCTTTGATCCCTTGAGCATCGATTTTCCCATTGATGAAATCATCGGGAATGGTTTCGGCAGAAACTGATTCTTCAAAAGTCATTCCCTGAAGTTCTTTAAGTAATTTGACGCCTTCATTTTTACGACCTACAAAGAGGTAATTGTATCCTAATAACATTTTCAATAAAGGATCCTCAGGTAAAAAAAGGCGCGCTTTCTCATAAAGCATCACAGCTGTTTGATGCTCCTCTTTTGTCCAAAACACAGAAGCTTGGTTCATGAAGGCAAAACCAATCACTTCTTTCATGGTTCTTTGCTGCAACTGTCGCGTATTGATCCCTAAGTAAGTTTCTGAAGGAAGATTGATGCCTCGCGCTGTCGTTTCGATGTTGATCAACTTGTTTCCTCGATGGTATCTGACGTAGATATGTCCTGGAGGGGTGATAATTTCTAAAGGTAGATTCAATCGCTGTGCCAAACTTAAGTAGAGAATGGATACACCGAGGCACACACCGCGTCGATTGTCTAGAACAGAAGGGAGAAATGTGTACAGGTCGATGTCCTTAGCATACAGAGAATGGGGTGGAAAACGAAATCCCATCTCATAGAAGATGAAGTTGCTAATCGCATGGATTTTATCTTCATCAGAAGGGTGAGAGGGTAATCTAGCAGCGATTTGTAGCGCCATGATATCGATCGTTGCTTCATAGTGACGAATTTCTTCTCGAGAGTTTTCTTTTCCATCAAATTGAAAGATAAGTAGTCCACGAGAGAGATCAATCTCATCTGCTGGTAAACAGAGAACTTCTTCCTTAGTCCATACGCTGCTACCTTTGAGCTGACGGTTGTGTAGACGTGCTGAGACTTTTTCGATCAGAGCTAATTCTTCTGATTGTAGTTTGATTGGATTGTCGAAAGGTTGACGAGTAATTAACGAAATGATGGCTTGTATATCAATTTTGGGAAGGGTGGTCGGCTGTTGTAAATCAAGAGATTTTCCATTGAGGAGCATCCACGCGTGACTAAGCGCTTGTTGTCCCTCGGTCGATGTAGGGTAAAGTTCGTAAAAAGCTAGATGCTCAGAAACTGAAAGAGGGTCTAGGGTGCTATACAAGGATTTAATAGGTGTGATAGGTGCTGCATTCAAAGGGATGCCAGCAACACATAGAAGTAAGAGGCAGTTGCAAAACTTCCCGACCCGGAAAAATCGATGATTTTGAGTCAGTTGTCTCCGCAAAAAAAGGGCCATGATAAACAAGATATGCGCGATACGCATGATAGGTTTTATTGCCGCAAAGCGGCATGCGGCTTCGCCGCACCTTTTTTTATCATGCATATCATGTCCATCCTATCTATCATGTTCCCCTTTTTAACGGGTCATCCTTGATCAGATGCTTTGCCTAAGTTAATTACGCAAGAGGTCTGTTATAATAGATCATATCAAATGTGAGGGGAAGGGGAAAAGAGGATTTTTTTCATGATTTCTTTTAAGCCGGGGTGGGACACGATTTCTTCGACAGTTGGACGGTAACGGTAGGTCCAATTATTGGAATTGAATGTGCCAGGGACATTAATCCGCTCTTCTTCAGGACTTGGCCACACCAGCTCAGGAAAAAGGGCTAGATACTCTTGCAATAAATTAATATGAAATAGACTGGGGGTATGATGGCTGTCCCATAGGATTTCCACATGGTGAGAATGGTTTAGTTTGGGGTGAAATTCCCACTTTTTAAAGGAAGCGAATGCTTTTGCCTCTTTAGGGCATTCAATCCACCATCCTTTTAGCGTTTCTGTATCATGTGTGGAAACACAGGTGAGGCTAATCCTAGGGTATTCTTCATAAGGGAGATAGTGAAGGGTTTTTGTTTGATCTTGAGGTTCTTTCCACTCCCAACGTATCACTTTTGTACCACATAAGCCCAGCTGTAGCAAGACGGAGGGTACACAGGTAGGGACAGTGCCGAGATCCTCTGCGATAGGGAGCATTCCATTAGAAGATGAAATCATCATATCGAGAAGATGGGTTCCCTGGAATTCCCATATTCTATTGTCTGAAGGTAAAAAAGATCCTTCGCGACAGGGACGGTTCATCGGAATGGTCCAGATACGAAAAAAACCGACAGTATGATCAATTCGATACAAATCATAAAAGTAAGTTGCATAATGTAAGCGCTGTTTCCACCACTTAAATTGATCTTTTTCAATAGCATTCCAATCATAGATGGGAAATCCCCAACACTGTCCGTCGGGTTGGTAGGCATCAGGAGGAGCGCCGGCAACTAAGTCCATCGAAAAAAAATTGGGATGCTCCCACACATCTGCGCTGTCGCGCGAGACCAAGATGGGGATATCTCCTTTCAAAAAGATCCCTTTACTGTTGGCGTATTCTTTCACATACTTTAGCTGTTTGAAACACAAAAATTGCATGATGAAATAGAATGTCATCTGCGTTTGATGTTCGACGCATAAATCTTGGAGTTCCGATTTCGAAGGGCGTTGAAGCTTTTCAGGCCATTCTGGAGCTGGATTGTTGCCCATTTGAATTTTGAGTGTTTTGAATAAAGCGTAACTCTCTAACCAAAGATTTTCTTTCACAAAATTTTTAAATTCGGATGTCTCTGTGATCAGCGAGCCCACTTGTTGGATATAAGTACCTAGCCAGTTCAATTTTTGGACGGCCACTTCTGCATAGGCCACACGCTGACTATCGTTGAGAGAAGCCATCTCTTTGATTCTCATTTTCAAGGGAAGAAATTGATCGAGGTAAGGAAGATCATGTAAGGAAAGATAGATAAAATTGATAGCGCAGGAAGAAATGGGATTGTAAGGACTGGGATCATGACGACTATTGTTCAAAGGAAGGAGTTGAATGACATCCATCTTTAAATCAGAACACCAGTCGATAATGGGAAGAAGATCGAGGAGTTCTCCTATGCCAGAACTTTTTTTAGTGCGCAGAGCCGAAAGGAAGACATTAATTCCATGATGCGAAGAAACACCAACGCGTTTCCACCCTTTAGCTGTGGGTGCTTTTAAAAGGTACTCTTCCAATTCATCCATATTTGTAGCATAATCGTTGGCAATATCATGTCTAGCTTTTTTTATGTGAGGTCAGTTGTGCTTAAAAAATGGTGCCTAAGTCTGCTGATTTTAAGTGCCAGTTTACCAGTTAGTGCTCCCTGTTGGTTTTATACCAAATTTGGAACCGAGTTAGGCGTGGGGTTTCGAATGCATGGTTGCAAGCATGGGTTTGACCTTTCTGTCAACGGAACCACCGTCATTGTCCAGAGTTGGATAGACGCCAAGTTGTTGTATCTGAATTATCCGTTTCAAAAGCCTTTTTATTGCGGATTTGGCCCTGGTGTTCTACATAATGTTGCTTTCGTCATAGCAGGACCTTACCGGGGAACAAATCACACGACAACCGTGTCGGCAGAGACGGTGTTAGGCTATGAGTTTTGTCTGCATAAGAATCGGTTTTTTTTTCAAGTGGAAGGGAGTATCCCCTTTTCCAACCAAGCGGGATTTCCCATCATTCCCGCTCTTGTCTTCGGCATAGAGATATAATCAAAAAAAAATTTAAACGCGGAGACGCGGGGTCTCAGAGAAGTAAAGAAAAATTTAAAAAAACACTTTGCGTCTCCGCGTTTTTAAACTTAACAAGTTAAATTTTTAATTAGAAAAAGTTTTTAAGTATTGATTAATATGTAATAAATTGATATTATAAGTAAAGGTTACGTTATTAGTTTATAAAAAAATTAAAATTAGAGGAGTATTCATGTCACACGCCATACAACCATCTTTTAGTTTTCGCCTCACATCCGCACAGGGTGCAGAAGCGCGTCCCTATTATGTCATGGGTGAAAAAGGTCTTTCAACAGCTAAAGTAGAAGAATTAAGAAAGCGGGTAGGCGATTTAGGCGCTACTGTTGTCGTGATCGACGAACAACAACGCAAAGAGTTCAATCTCCATCAGGAATTCCAAGGGGTTGCTCTGTTGATCTCAAAACCTGCTGAAGGGGAATTAGCGAGGGGTTTACTCGCTGTGTACAACACATTAGAATCTGTCATTCAAGACATGCGCATGGATCCTGATGTCCGCGATCTAGAAACAGCTCAGGCGTTGGCTCAGCAAGGGCAGACTCAATTAAAAGGGGCTGATCGCGTTCTGGAGATCGTACAAGCGAAATTGAAGCCAGAGGGTAAAAAGAAGCCGGAAGTAAAAGCACAATCAGGTCTCGCCTCATTCGCGGCTCAAGCTGCTGCAGAAAAGGAACGGCGTAATGAAATCCATGCTTTAAGAGAAGTTCTGAAACTTGCCAAACCAGAACAGCATCTGAGTATTCAGGCTCAACTCGACGCCTTGACTAAGCCTCGTGGTTCTGTTTCAGCTCCAGCAGCCACACAAGTGAGTATCAATTATACTGTACCAGCTGGTTACCAGTTATTCATTCGCGGTGAAGGAGCAGGATTGAGTTGGGAAAAAGGAATTCCTGTTCTTATTCAAGATGGTCAACTTGTGTTCAAAGCACCAGCGGGACAAGATAAGCCTGTCACTTATAAACTCCTTCTCAATGATAGCATCTGGGATAATGGAGATAACCACGTGCTTACGTCTGGCAAATCTGTGACTCTTACACCTGAATTTGCAGCTCCTACATCTATCATTCAGATCAAGTATACAGCTCCTGAAGGACGCACTCCTTTTGTTCGAGGAGAAGGCGTTGGTTTGAATTGGCAATCTGGCACGAAAATGACGCAAGTGGGTCCTGATACTTGGGAACTACGCGTTCAAGGGTTCTTTGAATCAGGGTCGTACAAGATCGTGCTCGACGATCGCGATTGGGAAAGTGGTGAAAACCATCTCATGATAAGTGGGAAAACAGTAGAACATACTCCACAGTTCTAATCATTCCTTGCCCCTGCCCCTGCCCTTGCCCGTTTAATTTTTTGGGCAAGGGCAAGGAATTGAATTATGCAAGAGGTCTTATCTTTTGAGGCCGAATGGATTGGCATCTTGAGTCTTAGGTGTAGACCCGACAAGAGCATGAGTTTGCCCAGATTCTACAGCTTCGCGCCATTTTTGAGCTTTTTCGACAAAATAATGGAACTCGACGGCTAGTTTATCTCCTGTAATTCCGCTGAAGGGAAGATATGAGAAAAGCGTCAGCTGGTTATTTCGTTCGCAGTAGCATAATGTGCCGTGCTCTGGAAAAGGGAAATTGGCTTTCAAACCATCTCGTAAAATATTTTCGCGAAGTTTACCAGGGGGTATTTCGCAGATGAAGGTCGCAATTAAGATCCTGTGATGGGAGGGTTCGTATTCGAGTTGAACATAACTTGCTTGATTGATATTAAGCTTGCAGGCGCCATGTTTATCCGGATGCAAGGTAATACCTAATTTGTTCCCTAGTTCTTGTAGAAGTTCGTGAAACTGATCGATCATTTTTCTTTTTCCTTCTTCTCTTCTTCTTCCTCCTCTTCCTCTTCTTCTTTTTCATCGAGCTCTTCAAGAGCATCGATGAAAGATTTGAGGACTTCTTGGCGATGTTGCTCTGACTTGAAGAGTTTAGGGGCTACTTGTCTTACTCCATCGCGCATCTGTGTGAAGATAATCATTTGAGCGATCCATTCTTTATGTAAACCTAGTTGAATGGCCATTTGAAAGATTTTTTCGATGGAAGGGTAACGCTCTTGAAGCAGTTTCATGAACAGTTTAGCTAGTACTTCAAAATTAATGCGATCGGGTAGCTCTATGCCTTGCATATCAAATGCAGAACTGATGAGATTCATGCGCGATTTGAAGAAGCGGAAGATGCCTAAGATAGCCTGTAATTTTCTCGTTTCTGTCATCAAGACATGCAATTCACCGCGTGGAATGGAGGGGCCCTTAGATTTCAGATCGCTTCCCAAGGAGTGAAGCAAGAAATCAATAAGTGATTTCATCTTATCATAGGTAAATTTTGAGGAGAGTTCATTGAAGAGGGTGTTGGAATCGCGCGGATTGCCTGTGACATCGCGATAAAGACTGCGCAAGCCTGAAGGGTTGCCGAGGCCCTGTTTGGAGAACTCGCGCGCTTGTTCGGCGATGTTTTTACCTGCTCGTACTTCTCGACCATGGTCTTGATTGAGAGTTTCTTTGGCAAGACGAACTTGAGTAGCGAGCTCACCTTTAGTTGTTTGCAGTAGGAAATCTAATGCCTCGTCAGCTAAAGAAAAGTCGGGGTACATCTCGAGGACTTTTCTCAAGATCTCTTCTTGGGTATCTTCTTGCTTAATACGCGCGCGCAACATCAATAGGGAGCGCGCTTGGATTTCAGGATTTTTTTGCTGAAATTGCTCAGAAATTTCTTCGGTGCGCTGGACTTGTAATACCTCTTCTTCTTCTTTTCGATCCGCTTTATCGGCTTCTTCTTTTTTGCTCTGTCTTCTTGTCTTCGTCTCGAGTTGTTCAAAGCGTCGAGCCATGATCATGGGATTAAATGCACCTTCATCTACCCAGGCTTGAAAACCTTCGGAGCTCTCTTCTTGAGAAATGGCAACGCGAGTACCTTGAGCTGCCAACTGTGCTTTTGCGGCATCTAGTTGCGTCTGATAGATGCGCGAGGCATGAAGCTCATCAGTCATAGATTAATCTCATGAAAGTTGCACGCGGCCAAGAGGCTGGATGCGGATTTCTGGAACGATTTCTTGGTAGGACAACACAGCGAGATCAGCGAATTCTCCTTCAATGAGTTTTCGGACGAATCGACGCGCATCGATTGCTGTTAAGAGGACAGGAGGTTGACCGCCGACAGGAGTTGGAGCAATGGTTGTTCTCATCGAATGAAGAATCAGTTGGACAGAGTCAGGATCCAGCGCTAAATAAGAACCTGCTGATGTTTGTTTAATTGCGCCGCGTACCATATCCTCGATTTCAGGATCTAACAGATAAACGGAAAGAATAGATTGTCCTTGCGAGTATTTATAGCTGATATAGCGTTTGAGAGAGGATCGCACGTATTCTGTGAGTAGCACGGTATCTTTTTCTGATTGAGCCCATTCGGATAAGGCTTCGAGGATTGTGCGTAGATCTTTTATGGAGATCTGCTCTTGGACGAGTCGCTTGAAAATTTCCGTCAGTTTTTGCAAGGGAACCAAACGGGTGACCTCTTTGATGAGATCGGGAAACGATTTCTCAATGAATTCCAAGATGCCTCGTATTTCTTGGATCCCGATGAAATCAGCTGCATGTTGTCGATAAAAGTAGGAGAGATGAAGAATCATCACATCGAGGGGCTTCCAGAATTTTATGCCGGCCTTTTGCATGATTTCTTGAAAGCGATTATCTATCCAAACCGAGGGTTGTCCAATGTTGTTTTTTGTGGTGGTAAAGGGGATATTATAACGACGCAATGTGTCGGGATTTTCTGTGGTGAGTAAAGCATTTTCTACAATTTTACCGCGCACTATGGGTACTTCGTTGAGAAAAATGGAGTACTCATCAGGTTCTAAAGTCGGAGAATCTGTTCTTACGTGCACACCGGGAAATCGCACGCCTAAATCTTGATAGAGTGCATGACGCATTTTAGGAATCATCTCTTCAATGAAGGTATTCCCTTGTTTTTCTTTGCGAATCGCTGTGGAAAGATTTTTGCCCACCTCCAAGATGACAGGTAAGGTTAGGGCATATTCATCTACACCGCCGCGAATGACGGCATGTCCTTCTATGTCCGTTTCAACGCGCGAGCCTGAGACGCCAGCAGTAGCTTTAGCCAGGGCTTTTTTGTTGTTGTACCATACTGTACCTCCGACTGCGCCTAGTATCAGAGAAAAGAACAAGAAAATGGGGAGGGGAAATCCTTTAACAAATCCCATGAGGAACATCATCACAGCGGCGATGATAAGCGCTTTTGGCTGACCGATTAACTGGGAAGAAATCTCTTTACCTAACGCTGAATCCTTTTTATCGGAAGAAACACGTGTGGTTACGATACCCGCTGTCATCGCGACAAGCAAAGAGGGGATCTGAGATACAAGGCCGCCCCCAATAGAAAGTAGGGTGTATGTCTTCGCAGCTTGCATGGCACTCATGTGATGCATGGTCATCCCGATGATCAAACCGCCTATAATGTTAATGACAGCAATAACGATACCGGCGATGACGTCTCCCTTGACGAATTTCATCGCTCCGTCCATCGCTCCGTACAGCTGACTTTCTTTCGTTAAGGCCAAGCGCAAATCTCTAGCCTGGTTGGCATCGATCACGCCGCTGCGCATATCGGCGTCAATGCTCATCTGTTTACCAGGCATCGCATCCAATGTGAAGCGCGCTGCGACCTCAGCAACGCGTTCAGCACCCTTGGTCACAACGATGAACTGAACGATCGTGATGATTAAGAAGATAATACCCCCGATCACAAAGTTTCCACCCACGACGAAATTACCAAAGGCGAAAATGATGTGTCCTGCGTTGGCTTTTAGCAAAATTTGACGAGTCGCAGAAATTTCGATTCCCAATCTAAAAAGGGTTGTAATCAGCAAAAGGGAAGGAAACATCGATAGGTGGACAGCTTTGGGAATATAGAGAGCCACCATCAACAAGGTAATCGATACGCTCATATTGATAGTGATGAGCGCGTCGATGATCGTCGGTGGAACAGGAATGATGATCATCATGATCAAGATGATCATGAAGAAAGCCAGTAGAATATCGCTTGATTTGCTGATTAAACTAAGAGCTTTATCGCTACTGATAAGCCGCATCAAGCGAGTAAATATGTCTTTCATTTGAAGATCTCCAGCCCTGATGTCTCTAGTGTCTCAATACCTTTTAGCCAGCGCAAAATCTCCGCCACGGCTTGATAGGTGTCCTCGGGTATATACTCGCTGATTTTCCCTTTTTCAAAAAGGGTTTGTGCTAAAGTCACGTTGCGCATGATTGGAACTCCATAGTCTTGAGCCATCTTTATAATCTGATCTGCTGCTGTTCCTTTACCCATGGTGACGATGCGAGGAGCGGGTTCTGTTTCTTCGTTGTATTCTACAGCAACAGCAATATGAATGGGATTGGTAATCACTGCTTTGGCTCGGCTAACCGATGTGGCACCTTCTTGGTAAGCAATTTCTTGGGCTGTTTGGCGCCGCTTACTCTTCATCTGCGGATCCCCTTCCGTATCTTTATACTCCTGCTTCACCTCAAATTTTTCCATCTTCATTTCTTTGGCAAAATTTCTCTTTTGATAAACGAGGTCAAAGACGGCGATGGCCAAAAAGAAGATTCCGACTCGAATGATCACTTTAATGAGAAAGCTAGAAAACACCTGAGCGCTTGCGGGAACAGAGATGGCTGCAGTCGAAATGATTTCAGGCAGACTATCCCAAACCACTGAATAGATGAGAATGACAGCTCCTAGGATTTTCAAACAGGATTTAAGAAGCTCAAAGAGAGTTTTGAACTTAAAAAGGTTTTTGATGTTGCTCACAGGATTTAAGCGTTTAATGTCGGGTTTCATTGCTTCCATCGAAAACATCGGTCCCGTCACAATAAAACTGATTAAGAGACCCGTACAGGTGGTGATCCCCAGAATAGGCAAACTCGACGTGAAAATCGTCATGATGGCTTGAGAAAAAATACCTCCAGCCCGGTTTTGGAGGTCGATGTTAGAGCTGCTCATTTTGAAGCAGTTGATGATGTACCCCGCCAACACTTCATAGAGATAGCCTGTCATGATTAGGGTGGTAGCAATGGAAACGATGAAGGTAAAGGCTGCAGGGAAATCTTGGGATTTTGCAACTTGCCCCTTTTTACGCGCATCGCGCAGTTTTTTTGGGGTCGCCTGTTCTGTTTTTTCAGCCATATATCAGAGGGAATTGCAAAACTAACAAAACAAAAGGATTTTTCACCATACCACACTTAAAATAAAACCCTGGATAATCGCTTTTGCTAAAAAAACACAAAAACAAGGGAGTAACTCAATGAGTCAACTGGCAACAACACTATCACTTTATTGGAACAAAATTCAAGAGAGTCTTTTTCCCGAATTGCTACTTTCCGGAGACTAGTTGGTATAGAATAGTATCTAGGCCGCCGTGTTTTAAAGGAAATTCTTCTACGATCTTACAACCAATGGCCCCGATCATTTCAGCTTTGGGACATAAGACAAAAGCGCGTTGCTGGGGATCTTGGTTCTCTTTGAGGAATTGCCCTAAGTCTTCAAAAATTTTTCTCGAACTGACTAAACGCTTGCCAAAAGGGGGATCGGTGATGATCAGACGAGGTGAGGGCGAAGGATGGTAGGCATAGACTTCTGCGTGTTTTAATTCTATAGTCTCAGCCCATCCTAAGCGAGCTAGGTTGGCTTTGCATAAACTCAATTCGGCTCGATCTCTGTCCGCACCCATGATCATGTGTTTGGGAAGAGGAATTCTCTTTTGATCGTGGAATTGCTTAATCTCTTCCCATTTTTGCTGAGAGAATTGAGGCATGTGCATGAACCCCCAGCTCTCACGAAAGAAGCCAGGAGGAGTATGAGTGGCAATTAAGGCAGCTTCTACAAGCAGAGTGCCAGCACCACAAAAGGGATCACAAAAGGTTTCTTCGGGATTATAACGCGCAAGCTGTAACATCGCAGCAGCTAAGGTTTCTTGGAGTGAGGCATCACCTGAACGCTCTTTCCAGCCTCGTTTATAAAGAGGGGATCCAGAAGTGTCTAAACTGATGATGGCGCGATTATTGTGAATGAAGAGATTCAACTGTACATCTGGCTGTTGCACATTGACGGAAGGGCGAGCTCCTCTTTTTTCTCGTAACACATCGCATAAAGCATCTTTAACGACCTGAGCCCCGTATAAGCTATGGCGGATAGTAGGATGGGAAATATTGGCGTCGATAGCGAAGGTTTTGGAGGGATCGAGATAGTCTAGCCAATCGATAGTTTTGGCTTCGCGGTACAGTTCATCGCGATCACGACAGTGAAAAGTGTGTAGTGGCCAGAGGACGCGCGTTGCCAGTCGACTCAAATAATTGACAGCGTAAACTGTCTCCATATTTTTAAACGCGTAAACCCCGCGAAAACCTTCTCGCAAGCCAGGAATGTTTAATCGTTTGAGTTCCTCTAACAGAAGGGGTTCAAGATGCTCGGCACAAGTGATGAAAAGCTCAGACATGGTCAGTAGACCTCTTTCGAAATTAAGGTCTAGTTATGGAAGAAGAGAATGACATCACCATCGTGCACGACATAATCTTTACCTTCAGCACGTGCTTTACCCGCTTCGCGTGCACCCACGCGCCCTTTAAAGGTGACGAGATCTTTAAAGGCTATCACTTCAGCTCGGATAAAACCCTTTTGTAAATCGGTATGGATTTTTCCGGCTGCTTCAGGAGCTTTTGTGCCTTGGGTGATTGTCCAGGCGCGCGCTTCCATTTCTCCTGCAGTGAGATAGGTGATCAGTCCGAGCGTTTTGAAAGCTTCTACAATGAGGCGATTGAGCCCAGTTTCTTCAAGGCCCAACGATTTTAAAAACTCAAGTGATTCCTTGTCATCCAACTGAGCAATTTCTTCTTCGAGCTTAGCACAAATCGGTACGACAGAATTGCCTTCTTTTTCTGCATAGTCACGCACGCGTTTGACGAGTTCGTTTTCCATCGAAGGCAAATCGCTTTCAGCGACATTGGTTGCGTATAACACCTTTTTATTGGTGAGGAAGGGGTAATCGGCAATACAAGAGCGTTCTTCATCTGTTAATTTCAAGGTGCGCAACATTTTACTTTCATTCAAGTGACTTAAGGCTTTTTTAAGCGTGTCAACAACGGGAATTAATTCTTTTTTGGATTTCATCTGCTTTTCGAGTTTCCCGACAATATTCTCAGCCATCTGTAAATCCGATAAGATGAGTTCGAGATTAATGACTTCAATGTCAGCGATAGGGTCGACTTTTCCAGAGACGTGAATGACATCACCTTCGGTAAAGCAGCGAACCACGTGAACGATGACGTCGGTTTCTCGGATATTTTGTAAAAATTGATTACCTAACCCTTCTCCTTCGGATGCCCCTTTGACAAGTCCTGCAATGTCGACAAATGTGATCGTCGCTGGAATGATTTTCTCACTGTGGAAAAGTTCGGCTAGTACGCCAAGTCGTGAATCGGGGACCTCTACAATTCCCACATTAGGGTCGATGGTGCAGAATGGATAGTTAGCTGCAGCTGCAGCTTTCTTGGTTAGAGCGTTGAAAAGAGTGGATTTTCCCACATTGGGGAGCCCGACGATACCACAGGATAAACCAGCCATTTGAGAATTAACCTCATGTAAAAAGGATCTATGATAGATCATCACCTAGTGAATGGCAACCCGAAAAATAGCGTTTGAAAAATAGCGTTTCGAGCGACAAGATCACCGCAGTTACTATGATAAATCTACTGACTCCCGTATTGTCGTTGGATATTGCAAAAAACACTTTATTGGAGCAGCGCAATAAACAACTTTGTAAAGATAGTATTTAAGAAAACTAATAATTGTTTATTTAAACCTGCATGATTAAATAATTATTTAAAGATAAAATTTATTAACGATTGATTTTTTGATTTCCAGATGATATTATAATGAATAAAAAACCAGGTTCATATATGACTGTATCAATTAAATCACATATTAACACCTTGAAATTGCCTGAGGCTTCTACTCAAAAGGGGTGGCCGAATTTGCCCAAGGATCTGATGCTGGAAATTTTAAAGTTCATTCCGGATCTATCGACCCTAAAGAATGTACATGAAGTATGTCGATCATGGAGTCAAATGCCCTTAGTTAATAAAAATGTCCATATCGATTTGTCTTCACCTTATTTTGTAGGAGGGGGATTTGGAGCTTGGAAAAAAGTAAAAGAACCGATCACTGACGCAACTTTGGCCATGCTAAAAAGGCTTTCGCCCAGATCTATAAGCTTAAATTTAAACAGTAATGGTTACATTACTTCAGCAGGAATGAGTATCCTTAAAGAACTCCCTTTAACTTGGCTAGATGTTAGAGGTTCTCGAGTAGGACGGGAAGAGTTATTTCCGCTCATTACTCAATCAAACTTATCTACGGTACTCGGTGCAATTTTTATTAAGGTAAATTATAAGCTATCTGAAGGACATCAATTATTTATTCGTGGATTTTACGATCATATACCTCATTATTATGACAGAAGTGAGCCTAACTACGATGAACTTAGCTGGGATAAAGGGATACCTATGACTAAAATCGATTCCAGTATGTGGGGTTATGTTCGCAGATGTTATGGTAGCCAAGTGACGGGTTGGGCCGACAAATCACTTACTTTTAAAGTATTATTGGATGATTTAGTGTGGGAAACTGGAAAAGATCATCATATAGAATCAAGGTCGAATGAACTAGAATCAAGGTATAATAAAATTTATACGTACGCTCCCGAGTTTCAACATACAATCATTCGAGTGAACAAGGTTCTTACACAGGGTCATGCTTTATATGTACGCGGTAAAGGAGATGGAATTGGCTGGGGTAAAGGGGAAGAAAGATTAATGGAAGAAGTAACGCCTGGTGTTTGGGAAGCTCGTTTTGAATATCCCATCGAACAATACAAAATCCTTCACGATAATGCGGAATGGGAAACTGGAAGTAATCATACAGCTACTCCAGGACAAATTAACCTGGTTACTCCCCATTTCCAATCTTTATCATAGAGTTTCCAAGACTTTTGATCGCATTGGGTACATTTTACCGGCGAAGCCGCCTCTTTGGCCTCCCCTCTCTCTAGTGAGCGCAGCGAGCGGGTGGTTAAAAAATAATTTTTTGCAATCTGTCAAAAAAATTTATGCGTAAAAGTATGCCTGCGATCCCGCCTCTCCTAAATAACATATTCCAGCCAGCTAGTATACACACTTCAAAATTTGGTTTTTCCTTAAAGACTGCATAAGTTTATGACGGGAGATCAACGCGGAGGAATCGTGATGAAATATGTTTTGATTGGATGACTTTTCAAAAAAAAGACTTATTCTTTTCGGAAATATGCATAACGCCCGCGAAAAGGCACCTTCTGTGGATAATCTATCCTTTCGATCCCTACATCAAGTAAGCAACCAAAACCAAAATAAGTTTGAGCTTTTTCCTGAGCAAATTGCCAACATTGATGCAATTCTCTAGAAATTTCCCCATCATAATAAAAGCGAATATACAGCTTTAGTGGACTTTGCTCTAAATCCACAACTACAGATCTTAGCTCAGGAGAAACCATACCCAACAAAGATTGCTGTACGGCTACAAGTGCATACCCTATTGTAGGTTCCCGCATCACTACGCAGGGAGGGGTGCCTTTAAAACAATCAAGCTCTCTACCTTCCTTTCTCAGATAGGCAAGATATCCCTGCATAGGTATTGGCTCTGGATAATCAAGTCTTTTTATCCAAGACTTCTCAAAAAATTGCCCCAGGGCTGCACTAGCTTCAGTAACTGCGCAATTCCAAAGATCTACCCTTTGTTCAGAAGCTTCTCCATCGTAATAAAAACCAGCAAAAAATATATTCTGACCTTTATCCAAGTCAACAAATACAGCCCTTAAGGTGGAAGTAACTTCTCCCAACAGGGCCCTTTGCATTGCCAATAAGGCGTATTCTATTGAAGAACTTTCCATTTTTTACCTCATAGGTGCTCGAGGCACAATATGAACACCATCTTAGTCGTGAAGAAAAATTAGCTCCGCCATGGGAGGAGTGATCAGTATAGGAAGGTGATTGACTACGTCAACGCGAATGGAACTATGTGGGCGATCTATGTGGGCGCGACCTAAATAGGAGCTTCCCTCTAGTTTGAGTTGAACGGGATAAATCGCTGTAGGGGGTAAACATAAATGAGGAACATGGAGCACATGATGATTGTGCTGTCGATGTAAGGGAGCATAAAGGGAATAAGGGCGACCTAAGCATCGATTGACTTGTGATAGGTGTCCTTCGGCGATCAGAGTTCGGATATGTCCAGAAGAAAGTTGATCCTTAGCAAGTTCCAATTTGGGTAAGTAGTCAACTTGGAAATCAAGTTGAGAGGCAATCTTACGTACATTGGCTTCATTGCCTTCTTTGTTTTTCCCAAATTTTGAACCTTGTCCCAGAATTAAGTGCTTGAAGGGGATCTGTTGTTTGAGTCGAGTTAAAAAGAGATCATAAGGCGTATTAGCGAATTCTGCCGTGAACGGAACTAGAATGGTATAGTCGACATTCTGTTCAGAAAGAACTTTGAGCTTGTGTTCTAGCGTATAGATTAAGGGTAGAGGAGTAAGGGGGGATAAAACATGCGTAGGATGATTGGAGAATGTGAAAACGGCAAGCGCTTCTTGGGGTGAAAGGCGTTTTCGCAGCTCGTGCAAGATAGATTGATGACCGAGATGCACACCATCAAAGTTGCCGATGGTTAATCCACACGTCACAGAAGGAAATTCGTTCAGATCAGTGATGACGTGCATATTAGACCTCTTTCGAACTTAAGGGTTGGTCGATTTTCGGGATTATTTTGGCCGATTTTTGATTCTTTTTGCGGGGATAGTATACGAAACAAGATACAATCCCCGCAAAAAGAATCGAAAACTCGGCTCAAAAGAACCCGAAAATCGACAGAACCTTAATTTCGAAAGAGGTCTATTAAGTCTTTAAATAGGAAGTCCAATCATAAGTAGCATCTGCAAGTTGTAGCGCATCACAGCAATCGTCTAAAGAAAAGCAGCCATTTTTGGTGCGTATGAGTTGAGATAAATGAGCTCCGCATCCTAGCTGTTCACCAATATCGAAAGCTAGGGAACGAATGTAGGTTCCCTTTGAGCAACGAACGTGAATATCGAGTTGAGGATAGTGATAAGAAAGAAGAGTGATATGCAAGGTGACGGGCACAGCTGTGCGTTCGATGGTGATTCCCTTTCTCGCTAATTCATAAAGTTTTTGCCCTTGCACTTTTTTTGCAGAAAACATAGGGGGAGTCTGTAAGATAGTGCCTTGGAATTGAAGTAATGTTTGTTCGACTTGTTCTGTCGAGGGAATGTAAGGGGAGTGCGCGATGGAAACGCCTTCTGTATCATAGGTGTCTGTTGTGATACCAAGATGGATAGTAGCGCGATATTCCTTTTCTTCACTTTGAATTTTATCTGCCAAACGCGTGTACTGTCTACCGATGAGCAGAATCATCACACCACTTGCAAACGGGTCAAGCGTGCCCGAATGTCCAATTTTTTTTATACGCGTGAGTTTTCTCAGTTGAGCGACGAGACTGAAAGAGGTTTTACCTGTAGGCTTGATGATGGGTAAAATTCCTTCGTACTGTTGAGGCATGCAATCCTTTTATGTTTCACTATCAGAATCAGATGTAGGGGTATGGCGAGATTCTTGCTCTTTATGAATTTGCCCGAGTAAGGAATTGATGTGCATTTGCTGGTCGACAGATTCATCTAGCTTAAAGGTCAGTGCAGGAAAATAGCGCATCGTCACTTTTTTAGAAGCATTGACAGCAATAAACCCAGCAGCTGAAGTTAAGGCTCTAATAGTCAGAGCCTTTTCTTCTTTAGTTCCGATAACACTAATGTAAACTTTAGCGTGTTGGAGATCTTTGGAAATATCCACAGACGCTACACTTACAAAACGGTTAACATGGGGATTTTTCACATCCTGATGAATGACCTCTGAAATGACCTCTTTTAGTAAAGAATTCAGTCTTGCGACGCGATTTTTAACCATGTTATTTTATAGCTCTTGTTTCAAATAGTTGATTTCAAACGCTTGCAAGATATCGCCGACTTTCACCTCGTTGAAATTCTGAATGAGAATACCGCATTCTTGACCTTTGGTCACTTCGCGGACGTCCTCTTGCACACGTTTAAGAGAGGCAATAGCACCTTTCCATACCATCTCATCGTTTCTGAACACGCGGATATGGTTCGATCGCTTGATCGTGCCATCGGTAACTTGGCATCCTGCAATGACTCCGAGTTGAGATGCTTTAAATATCGCCTTAACATGAGCTTCGCCCACATCTTTTTCTTGGGCTACTTTGTCTAGCAAACCTTCCATGAGAAGTTTAACGTCATCGACAGCATGATAAATGATATCGTGAAGCTTCACCGTTACTTTGAGCTCTTTGATCAAGCTAACAGCGTGACTTTCGACGTTGGTATGAAAACCGATGATGACGGCTTTGGACGTTTGCGCCAGTTGAACATCAGACTCAGAAATTTCGCCAACTGAAGATGAGATGATGTTGTGTTCAACTTTATTCGAGTGAATTTTCTCAAGAGACGTTTTTAAGGCCTCAACTGACCCTTGAACGTCTGCGCGTAAGATTAAATTCAGCACTTTACGAGGTGTAGACTTGCCATTGTCTAGCATAAAGCTTTCTGTTGTGGCTCGTTTAGGCTGCTGCATCATTTGGAAGCGCTTGCCTTCACTTCTTTTTTCAGACAACTCCTTAGCATCTTTTTCATCTTTAACAACGATGAACTCACTACCTGCATCTGGAAGTCCTGAAAGACCTGTAATTTTAACAGGACAGCTAGGTCCTGCTTCAGTGAGCTCTTTGCCTAGCTCATCATGCATCGTCTTAACACGTGCATAGTTTTGAGAAAACACCAACGCATCACCAAGGCGTAAAGTTCCGTTTTGTACTAGAACTGTTGCAACAGGGCCGAGGCCTTTATGCATTTCAGACTCAATGACAGTTCCACGAGCCCGTGTATGAGGATTGGATTTGAGTTCAAGAATTTCCGCTTGGAGAGCGAGCATTTCTACGAGAGCTTGGATTCCAGTTCCTGCTACGGCAGAGCAATTGACGGTGATGGTCTGTCCGCCCCATGTCTCTGGCAATAGTTCTTGGTCTGCGAGTTGGCGGTAGACCGTTTCAGCATTGAAATTGGGTTTATCGCACTTATTGAGGGCGACAACGATTGGAACATTGGCTGTTTTAGCTTGCTGAATGGCCTCAATGGTTTGGGGGCGAATTCCTTCATCACCAGCGATAACTAGGACGATGATATCAGTTACATCTGCACCTCTTGTCCTCATGGCAGAAAATGCTTCGTGACCTGGAGTATCTAAGATCGTGATGTCACCGACATTAGTATGACATTTAAACGCGCCAATGTGTTGTGTAATCGCTCCAGCTTCACCACTTGCTAAATTTGTTTTGCGGATCGCATCAATCAAGCTCGTTTTGCCATGATCGACGTGGCCCATGAAAGCGACCACAGGGGGACGTATGATCATAGTTGTCGATGGGTCGTCTTGAATTTCTTGCTTGATTGTCTTGTCAGTGACGCGAACCCGTTCTTCTTCGCTTGTATCAATTGTGATTTCGCAGTCAAAATCAACGCCTAGCAACTGTACTGTGGTTGGATCGTCTAAAAAGTCGTTTAACGTCAACACAATTCCTTTCATGAATAGATTAGAAACGAGCTGAGCTGCTTTGATTTTCATTTCCGATGCGAGGTCTTTAATACTAATCGGAAGGCGTATTTTCAAATGTTTGGGACGGACTATTTCTTCTTGCTGTACAGATCTAACTTTATGTGCTGGCCGCTTTTTTCTCCATGTTTGGTCTTCGAGATCCGCTCTCAATCCCTGCTTATCACGGGAGTCAAAAGCTCGAGTCTCTACGGGAGCTTTTCGAGTGGGTTTGGTGTCGCGAAAGGATCCACCCTTTTTTTGATCATCCGTCTCATCGCCAACGCGCTTGAGTGGTTTTTTTGTAGCTGCAGGTGGGGCTGTTCTTTTGAACTCAGAACGCCCATCTCCTTTTGGAGGAAAAGATCGTTTAAAATCAGGTGAGTCTGTACGAGGCCCGAAAGCTCGTTTGAATTCAGGATGACCTTCGGTTCTCGGTGGATAAGGACGGTTATAGCCACCTTCTCTTGGAGGATAAGGTCGTCTTTCACCGCCTTCCCTCGGAGTATAGGGACGTCTTTCTCCACCTTCACGAGGTTGATAAGGACGGTTATACCCACCTTCACGTGGTGGATAAGATGGTCTTTGATCTCCCCCTTCTCTTGGAGTATACGGGCGTCGTTCTCCCCCTTCACGAGGTTGGTAAGGACGATTATATCCACCTTCACGTGGTGGATAAGATGGTCTTTGATCTCCACCTTCTCTTGGAGTATAGGGGCGTCTTTCTCCACCTTCTCGAGGAGGATAAGATGGTCTTTGATCTCCACCTTCTCTTGGAGTATAGGGGCGTCTTTCACCACCTTCTCGAGGAGGATAAGATGGTCTTTGATCTCCACCTTCTCTTGGAGTGTAGGGACGTCTTTCACCACCTTCTCTGGGGGGATAAGATGGTCTTTGATCTCCACCTTCTCTTGGAGTATAGGGACGTCTTTCTCCACCTTCACGAGGTTGATATGGACGATTATACCCACCTTCTCTTGGAGGATAAGAAGGTCTTTGATCTCCCCCCCCTTCGCGCGGTTGATAGGGGCGTCGTTCACCACCTTCACGGGGTTGATAAGGACGATTATATCCAGCAGAACTGCTGTCACGAGTTGGGTAGGGGCGTCTAGTATCTGTACTTTCTCTAGATTGATATTGCGAAGTTGAATCTTTAGCGGAAGATTTATTGAAATCTTGAGTGGATTCGGGGCGAGGTGATGGTTCGACTTTTTTGAGCTCTTCTTGAGATAAACGCATTACAGGTGTTTCTTCTTCTTTAGTCGGTGTTCGAGTGGGAGCAGTCTCAACATGTGGTTCTCGAGTTGCAATTTCAGGTGGTCGAGTTTCTTTAGGTTGAACTGTAGGCTCATCAAAGGTCGCATTTAAAACCTTTTCGATAGTAGTAGGTTTAGTGGTTTCGACCACTTCTTCAGGGGCGTGTTCAGCAGCTTGCTTTTTTTTACTAGCTGCTTTTTTGAGAGGGTTCAACTTAAGCGCTTCGGCAAGTTGTGCATTTTTAATATTAAGTTTTAAATTTTTGGCCAACTGTTAAGCCCTCTTTTTTTGGATTTGTTCTAAAATTTTATCAGCCATTTCTAAACTGATCTCAGGGATAGTATCAGCTAACTGTTCTCGTGTTGCTGAGAGTACTTTACGTGGTGTATCATAGCCTGCATCGATCAAACTTCTAATGATCATACCGCTGACATCTTCCGTGCTCAATTTCACATCAAGTGTAGGATCATCTGAAGATGCAATTTGCGCTCGCTCTATATTCATGAGAGCATGGTATTGGCTCATTTTTTGTACTTGCAGCTCACCATCGATCAAAGCGCCATTTAATCGTGCGTTCATCCCTCGTTTACCAAGAGCCGCAGGATAGTCTTCGTCGTTCACTACAATGCTAAAATGAGATTGATCTTCATTGACCATTACCTTTTTAATTTCAAGAGGCGCTAAAGCATTATGTAAAAGCTGAACCGGATCCTCAGAATAAGGAATAATATCTATTTTTTCATTATTCAACTCGCTGATGATGTTTTTGACGCGATTGCCTCTAATTCCCACACACGCTCCAACAGGATCTACTTTTGAATCGTGAGATTTGACGGCTAACTTTGTGCGGTACCCAGCTTCACGGGCTATGCGTTCGATGGTGATGGTGCCATCATTGATCTCAGGAACTTCTTGTGCAAAGAGTTGAACAACAAATTCAGGATGACTGCGCGTTAGGATCACTTCAGCACCGCCATTTTCTGTATCACGAACCTCTAATAGAAGAGCTTGCACGCGTTCGCCCACATTGTATTTTTCAGTTTTTGGGTAAAAGCGATCGGAGAGAATAGCTTCTACTTTGCCAAGATCAACGATCAGCGTGGCACCACGGATGATGCGCTTCACTGTTCCTGAAACGATCTCGTTGATGCGATGGCGGTACTCTTCGTAAATCACATCGCGCTCAGCACTGCGCAATTTTTGTGAAATGATTTGCCTTGCAGCTTGAGCTGCAATTCGTCCAAAATCTTGTGGCGTGCAAACAATATCGACCCATTGTCCAATTTCAGCTTCCGGATTGAGAATTTTAGCATTCTCTAATGTGATCTCTTCTTCAGGAATAGTGACGACATCGACTACTTCTTTTTGAGCGAGGACATCGATATCTCCAGTCTTTGAGTTGATCTGTATAGAAACATTGATGAGTCCCTTGATACTTTTCCGAGCTGCAGCTCGAAGAGATTCTTCAATGGCTGAAATGATCACTTCTCGTTTGATTCCCTTTTCCCTTTCCAGGTATTCAAAGATGGCTACAAGATCTTTATTCATTACTTTCCTTTAGATTTTGACTAAGTTTTAACAAGGATAAGATTTTTCCTAAGAACACCACCCATGGTTAGTGGGTGGTGGTAGCGGTAATTTTATTCGTTGCTTTCTTCTTCTTCTTCTTCTTCTTTTTTACTTTTTTTCTTCTTCGTGTCTACGTTGTCACTAGGCTCGTCTTCTGCTTTAGTGCGTTTTTTTTTGATTTGCTGACGAGTTTTTGTGTTGCCGATGACAATATCGTCGTGATTCACGTTATTTTTATCGATGAGGAATTCTTTGATAGAAAGCGCAATTTTTTTGTGTTCAGGATCAAGTTTAATGACTTTAGCAGTGACTTCTTGCCCTTTTGCTACAATGTCTTCTACTTTGCCAAATGGTTGATCAGATAACTCTGTCACATGCACAAGTGCTTCAATACCATTAGGTAATTCGACAAAAGCGCCAAATGCTGTCGTTTTAGTGACGATTCCTTTAACTAAGGAGCCGACTGGCATGGTTTTTTCAATCGTTTCCCATGGGTTATTGCTGAGTTGTTTAACACCCATCGTGATTTTTTTACTTTCTTTATCCACCGACAGGACAACAGCTTCTACTTTATCTCCTTTTTTGAGCACTTCAGAAGGATGAGAGACCTTTTTGATCCAGCTCAAATCAGAAATATGGATTAAACCGTCAATTCCTGGCTCGAGTTCAACAAATGCGCCGTAATTGGTTAAGTTGCGGATTTCGGCAACCACGCTGCTTCCGATAGGGTATTTTGCTTCGACATTATCCCATGGATTTTTTTCAGTCTGCTTCATGCCTAAGGAGATTTTTCCTTCATCCTTTTGAACGGATAGGACGATCGCTTCAACCTCGTCACCTTTATTCACGATTTCATTGGGATCGGTGACATTCTTCACCCATGACATTTCAGAGACGTGGATAAGTCCTTCAATCCCGGGTTCGATTTCAATGAATGCTCCGTAAGGAACTAAATTGACGATTTTTCCACGAACGCGAGTTCCAGGTGGGTAACGCTGCTCGATTTCTTCCCAGGGATTTCTCTCCATTTGTTTCATTCCGAGGGCTACTCTGCCTTTTTCTTTATCAACATGGAGAATGATGACTTCAAGTTCTTGTCCTAAACTGCACATTTCTGATGGATGTTTAATTCTTTTCCATGTCATGTCAGTAATGTGTAGGAGGCCGTCAATGCCATCTAAGTCGAGGAACACACCAAAATCGGTAATGTTCTTGACAACCCCTTTTCGAGCTTGACCTTCATGAATGTTTTCGAGCATCTCCGCTTTTTTAGAAATTCTCTCTTCTTCGAGGAGTTCGCGACGAGATACGACGATGTTCTTACGTTCTGTATTAATTTTGAGGATCTTGAATTCATAAGTATGACCTACAAATTCGTCCAGATTTTTGATGCGCTTATTGTCGATTTGTGAACCGGGGAGGAAAGCTTCCATTCCGATATCGACCATCAAGCCGCCTTTGACTTTGCGGATCACCTTGCCTTTTACAATAGACCCTTCAGTACAGTTGTTAACGAGGTATTCCCACTGCCGTTGACGTCTTGCTTTCTCTCTAGATAGAACAATTTGCCCGTCTTCACCCTCTGTTTGATCGAGGTAGACCTCAATTTCATTGCCTAAGATGATTTCGCTAGGCTCGTTGAATTCATTGATGGGTACGAGACCTTCTGATTTGAGACCAACATCGACAACGACAAAATCTTTTGTGATTTCACACACACGCCCTTTCAGAATCTGGCCAGCGCTCATTTGCGCAACTGAACCTTCGCCAGCAGTCTCTTCTTTTCGACTTAAGAGATTTCGGAACTGCTTTGCATCTTCTTCTTGGTACTCGACATCATCAATGATATTGCTATCGTGCCACTCGTGTTGTTTGGTTTTGGACATGTTAAAGGGTTCTCCTAAAGTTTATAGCTAATGCGCAAATGCTATCAAAAGATTAGTAATAAAATCAATGGCATTTTCGTAGACAGTCTTTCGAACCTATCCCAATAAAAATTATCAATCGGTAATGGAGGGCTATTTATCAATTTTTTAATTTAGTTTCATCGGTAAAATCAGTTCACTTTTATTAGTTCTATGAATAAGAATGATTTTTTCCTTCGATTAGTCAAATGGCGTCCCTATGCACAAAGAAATCCTCATCATGAAGTTCGGTGGTGCCAGCGTAGCTAGCACTGAACAGTTTTCTAAAATAGCAGATATCATCCAAAAGCGAAAAAGGCACTCGCATGTCGTGGTGGTCGTGAGCGCCATGGGTGATACAACAGATCAATTACTAGCCTTGGCTCGTCGCGTTCATCCTAATCCTCCTTTTCGAGAGCAAGATATGCTTATTTCTGTTGGAGAGAGGATTAGCATTGCCTTGTTGGCAATGGCTCTTCATCTCAATCAGAATGAGGCAATTAGCTTTACAGGAAGCCAATCGGGGATCATCACCTCTTCTCAACATGCCGAGGCTAAAATCATTCAGGTTAAACCCCAGAGGATTCTTCGAGCTCTGGAAGAAAATAAAATTGTCATTGTCGCAGGTTTTCAAGGTGTGAGCCAGCAAGGGGAGATCACGACCTTGGGACGAGGGGGTTCCGATACTACAGCTGTAGCTTTAGGTGTAGCACTACAGGCAAAGCGGGTGGAGTTTTTTAAAGATGTTTCTGGAATTTATTCAGAAGATCCAAAAAAAAATTCACAAGCGGTGAGACTTCCTCATCTTTCTTATGATGAAGCTTTGGCTATTTTAGAAAAAGGGTCCAAGGTTCTGCATCCTCGCTGTGTTCGGTTGGCTGAGAAGAATCAGCTTCCCTTGCATGTATTATCTTTTTTTGAACCCGATCTCTTACCTCACACGGGAACGGTCATTCAAGGCAGTGGGGAAGGTCTTCCTCGTTCTTATGTTTATGAGCAAGAGTTGTTATGAAACCTAGCAAAGTGACATTTTCCCTGAATTTTCCTGCTGTTTCTACTGTATTTGATTCTGTTGAAGGGCGCGCGCCTCGCCTTTTAGACAATGATGTGATCCGCACAGCCATCTTACGGTTGCTTCCGTCCGATTTTATGCTTCAAGAAGGTGCTGATGCTGCTTTTTTAGATGAGTTCCAAAGAATGTTGCCTATTTTTACGTGGAAAGAATGGACTGGCCCATCCTGCAATTTTTCTTTATTCCTTCTGGCCCCCCATCGCCATAATGGCGTAAAGTTTTTCTATGAAATGGTGAGTCGTTGGCTTTTGCCTGGTCGTCGATTGAATATCTGCTCATTTTTTGCTACGGATTTCACATTTCCTGAATTATCGCAAGACTGTTACACACTCGCCGAGATGGTTATCTCCTTATCTTCCGAGGAAGAACTAGGATTTGTTCAGCAACATCTTCCCATTTTCGAGTCGGAGCTCCGCTTTGGATTAATATCGGTTTATCATGCCAACCGGATTTTAGAGATTAAAGGCCTATCTGCTGATGAAAAAACATCTTTAATTCAAGAGAGAATAGCCTCGTTCATCGTTAGGCGTCCTCGGTATTTCGACTACGACATCTTTAATCAAATGCAGCATTTTTTAGTCATGTGCGAAGAGGGGTTTAGATCTGCTAGGACGCATGGGCACATGAGTCGTATTATTTGTGTGTTTTATCTTTTTCGAAAGGCTCTTAGAGAAGCATCTGAAAAAAATCAAGAACAGCGTCATGTTCATGTTAAGTTGTCATCTTCTTATCTCTATGTGCCTTTTGGTGTTAAGAGAGTATTGAGCTTGTACGTTGGTTTAAATTTCTTAAATGAAAATGAGGTCTTTGAGGAACGCCATTTGGTTAGAGTGCTCAATCACCATTTTCCAGATCTACGGTATGTGGCAGATTCCTTCTTCTTGAGTTCTTTGAAAGAAGAGAAAATCCAACTTCTTTATTTAGAAGTGGAAAAAGAGGATGAGGGGAATTTTTCAGCGGAGGACAAGAGGAATTTGCGTGCGACGTTACCGGATGAGATTCGCAATGGTGTTGAAAAATTGATGCGGCCTGTTTTCATGCCGCGGAACGAAGAGGAGGTGATGCGCAATATTATTACTTTGTCTAATCAGTTGCGCTATCCCAAAGATCTACCGCAGGTGATCATATCCTTTGATGAGCAGAAAGAATTTGAATTGTCGTTTACAGTTATTCTCTTGCGAATCCTCAATGAGGTGACACGACCCATTCATGAACTTTTTGAGCAGTTCACAACACCCCTTAAGTATTTCCCTGATCGAGTCAAGCAAGTAGGGTTATTGAGGAACAAATATGTCAAAGAAGCTACCGTTTTTAGGGTGGGCATTCCCGTATTTAAATTTTTAAGGCCCGATCATTCAGTGGATCTATTTAAAGGTCGTCAAGAGGTTCTTGCTGAACTGCAAACCATCATCGGAGAGGTGAGAGATTATAATGGGGGGATGATTGCTAAACAGCATGAGCAATTTTATGCGATCAAATCATTGTTTCCAGGGATTGGTAAAAGAGAGGACTTGCTTCTAGAAAATGTCTTCCATTCAATTTTTCCCGTAGAATTGAGGAGTGTGGTCGATCCTAGATTGGTAAAAGTTTTTTTTCATGTATTCATCGAGTCTGTCGAAGAAAAAAGGGAAGGCTGCCGTGTTAAGCGAGAAGAGGGAGTCGTATTCTTTTTATTGAGTTACCAACGGGAGACGATCAAGCAACAGGTTGTCCAGGCGATTGCCAAGCTCCATTTTTTTTCCTCTCAGTTAATCACGATATCATTGCAGGTATTGGACATGTCCTATCTAGGCTATATTTATCGGGAAACAGATGAGGCTAAACAAGAAATTTTTTTAAATGTTCTGCAGGGAGCTCTTGACATTTGATGGAAAAAAAGTATCATTGAGATGTCACCCTAAAAGCAAATGACGCTTTTGATAACTCTCTGTCGGTACTCTATTCATGTCTATTCAGGTAGCCCCCTCCATATTATCAGGTGACTTCGCTCAACTGGGCGCTGAAGCCAAACGCGCGGAAGAAGCTGGTGCCGACGCATTACATATCGATATCATGGACGGACATTTTGTTCCCAATTTAACATTAGGACCTCGAGCCGTCGCAGCGATTAAACGTTCGACAAAGTTGTTTCTCGATGTGCATTTAATGATCTATAATCCTTTCGAGTATATCGAACGCTTCGTGGAAGCTGGTGCCAATCGCATCACATTTCACTTCGAAGCTACCGAAGATGTTGAGGATACTCTTAACTTCATACGGCGATGCAATATTAAGGCAGGGTTAGCTTTTCGCCCTGAAACCTCAGAATCTCTCATGGTCAAGTATCTCGATAAATGCGATCTCATTCTCGTCATGACTGTGAATCCGGGATTTGGTGGGCAGGAGTTCATGCCAGAGATGTTACAAAAAGTTTCCTTCTTAAGACAATTATGCGATCAACTCCAAGTGCGTCAAGGTGGAGTAACTGGAGATAGCAAAATCCCCTGTTTTGATATTCAAGTGGATGGTGGGATCAATCTTGAGACAGGTAAGAGTTGTGTCGAGGCAGGCGCTAATGTGTTAGTCTCTGGGAATTTTCTCTATAAAACTTCAAGCATGCGGGACGGGATTATCGCCCTCAAAAAAGGAAGCCTCTCAACATGAAAAAAGTAGTGGTTATTGGAGGAGGGACAGGGAACTTTGCTGTTCTGCGCGGATTAAAGAACTATCATGTTGATCTAAGCGCTATCGTATCCATGGCTGATGATGGAGGTAGTACGGGGATTCTTCGGGATGAATTAGGTGTATTACCACCTGGTGATGTCCGCCAATGTCTTGTTGCTTTATCTAATTCTTCCAATATGATGCGCTCCTTGATGAGTTACCGTTTTGAAAATGGGGGGCTTGGAGGGCATAGTTTTGGCAATTTGCTGCTTTCTGCTCTGGAGAAAGTCACAGGTAGTTTTGAAAAGGCTGTCGAAGAAATGGGAAAAATTCTCTTCATTAAAGGAAAGGTGATTCCTGTGACAACTCATCAGGTGCGATTGAAGATGTTGTTGAGTAATCGCACCTTGCTTGAAGGTGAAAAAGAGATCTATCTCTCTCAAGAAATAGACCAAGGATATAAAAGTATCTATCTAGAGCCATTTCCCAAAGCCAATCCTCACGCGATCGATGAAATCATGAATGCTGATCTCATTGTTGTAGGTCCAGGAGGACTGCATACGTCATTGATACCCAATCTTCTGGTTGAGGGGGTCAGTGAAGCGCTCAGAAAATCTCAAGCCAAGAAAACGTTTGTCGTGAATCTCATGAATCGCAAAGGACAGACCACAGGGTTCAAAGTGAGTCACTATCTTGAGGAAATTAATCGCTATATCGGCGATGACATTTTTGATTACATTCTGATCAATCAACAAAAGCCCTCGCAAGACCTGATCGAAGTCTATGCAGAAGAAGGGGATCTCGTCGAGAACGATCTTGTCGACGAAAGAGTGATAGCTGTTAATCTTCTTGGCGAACCTAAGGAAGCTCCTAAAAAAGATATGCTTAAACGCAATCTGATTAGGCATGACTCAAAAAAATTAGCAAAAGAGTTGATGAAAATTGTTAATCATCTTTGATTTAGACGACACATTAATCGATACCTCGGGCTGTTTGACGCCCCTTAAACTGGAAGATGCTCTCCGTGAAATGGTGGCGGCTGGTCTACGCGTACCCGATGAAAAAGAAGCTCTTGATTTACTTAAACGGATCGATCAAGTGTCGCTCAGTGGCTCTGAATCGCTGGCTGAATTCCTTGAAATTTTAGGAGCCGATCCCTCTCTTTTAGAAATCGGCAAAAAAGAACTTTATGGAAGCTTGCCCGCTGATGCTACACTTTTTCCTCTGGAGGGAGCCACGGAATTGCTTACACAACTCGCTCAAGATCATCAGCTTGCTCTTGTCACCGCAGGAAAACCTGTTTTGCAGATGGAAAAGTTGAAAAAAGCTGGTATTGATACTGGCTTTTTTAGTAAGATTCTGGTCTCTGAAGGGAACAATAAAAAATTCTCTTATCAAGGAGTTGTTGAGGAGTTAGGGTATTCTTCAAACGAAGTTCTTGTTTGTGGTGATCGGATAAAGGTGGACCTCACACCGGCTAAAGACCTGGGCTTTAAAACAGTGCACATGCGCTGGGGGCGCGGTTTAAATAGCCAGAGTAGAAAAAGTGAGGTGGATTTCCAGATTAAAACACTTAAAGAACTCAAAGATATTGTTACACAGTTAATCACATTTTCCTCATTTTAGAGAGCTATGACAACCAGCAATCAAATTACTCCAGGAATGATTCTCTCCATTAATGGTAAGATTTACCGTGTGGAATCTTATATGAAAGTCACCGTTGCTAAAGGTGTGCCTTTTATCAAGACCAAACTCAAGGATTTACTTAGTGATGAGGTCATCGAAAAGAATTTTAAACTCAATCAGGCAATTCAAGACGTCAACTTAACAGAGAGACGGCTGGAGTTTTTATATCTTGAGGGGAAAGATTACTTATTTCTCGATGTAGGCAATCTCGAGCAGGTTCTAGTACCAGCTCCAGTCATCGGCGATAAAGTTAACTTTCTAAAAGAAGGTATTGAAATTAAGGCGATGTTTTACGGAGAAACAATTTTCTCTGTAGAATTACCTCAGTTCTTAGAATTAATGGTTGTGAAAACCCAAGAAGCTGAAGCGGCTATCCATGTGACTAATGCCACTAAGCCTGCTCTTCTTGAAACTGGCGCAAAAATTGAGGTGCCGATGTTTATCGAACCAGGAGATATCCTGAAGGTCGATACTCATACTAATGAATACATCCAACGTATATAAGGAGATGATTTGTGGACTTAAAGCAAATCAAAGAACTCATGGCTGCAATGGGTCGTGGTGGCATCAAAAAGTTAACGATCAAAGAAAAAACTGGCTATGAATTGCATTTAGAGCGACATGATGATCATGCTTCTAGTTCACCAGTGATCCCTTCTTATGCGTATCCACAAGTGTTCCAAGTTCCTCCATCATCAAAAGAAGCTGAAGTACTGGCGCGACCTTCTGCTGTTCCCTCCCACAAGCAATCTTCCTCGCAAGAAACGACTCTTACTTCTCCAGAAAAAACTGGTCGTTATGTCGTTGCTCCTCTCGTTGGAACCTTTTATAATGCGCCCTCTCCGGAAAGTTCATCCTTTGTCAAAGTAGGGGATCGAGTAGATGAAAATACCGTTGTTTGTATCATTGAAGCGATGAAAGTGATGAATGAAGTGAAAGCAGGTATGAGCGGAGTGGTCGAAGAAATTCTCGTAGAAAGTGCCCATCCTGTTGAGTTTGGGACAAAAATGTTTCGAATTGTCTAAACGTGGTCTATGCAGAAAATATTAATAGCTAATCGTGGAGAAATTGCTCTTCGCATTATCCGTGCTTGTCATGACCTAGGATTGCAAACTGTGGCTGTGTATTCACAGGCAGATGCAGAAGCTTTGCATGTGCTACACGCAGATGAAGCCATTTGCATCGGCGAGGCTCCTTCTCAAAAATCCTATCTTAAAATTTCTAATATCCTCTCAGCATGCGAAATCACGGGAGCAGATGGGTTACATCCCGGCTATGGATTTTTGAGTGAAAATGCGAACTTTGCCTCAATATGCGCAAGCTGCGGAGTCAATTTCATCGGGCCTTCTCCTGAGACCATTTCTTTACTGGGAGACAAAGCCAAAGCTAAAGCTACGGCTAAAAGTGTTAAATGCCCCGTAATTCCGGGTTCAAATGGCGTGATTGACAATGTCAATGATGCCCTGCAAGAGGCAAAGCGTCTTGGATTCCCCATTTTTATTAAAGCTTCTGCAGGTGGTGGAGGGAAAGGAATCCGGATCGCCTATGATGCCGATGAATTTGTGCGCCAATTTTCAGCAGCGCGCACTGAAGCTGAGGTCAGCTTTGGAAATCCCGATGTTTATCTCGAAAAAATGATCGTCAATCCTCGTCATATCGAGGTGCAAATCATGGGAGATAAGCATGGCAATTACGTCCATCTTGGTGAGCGCGATTGTACGATTCAACGTCGAAGGCAGAAGTTGATTGAAGAAGCTCCCAGCCCCATTTTAACTGCTTCTATGCGCAAAAAAATCTGTGAATCAGCCGTTGAAATTGCTCGTGCTGCTAAGTACCATTCCGTAGGAACTGTCGAATTCTTAATCGATGAGCAAAAGAACTTTTATTTCATGGAAGTGAATACGCGCATTCAAGTGGAACATACCGTGACAGAAGAGCTCACCGGGATCGATCTTGTCCGGGAACAAATTAAGATTGCGATGGGCGAAAAACTCAAGTTTAAGCAAAAAGATATTGAGTTGAAGGGGCATGTGATCCAATGCCGCATCAACGCAGAAAATCCCTCAAATAACTTTGCTCCTTCACCTGGATTGCTAGAGTACTATATACCTTCGGGTGGACCTCATGTACGCGTGGATAGTGCTTGCTATTCTGGTTACAGAATTCCTCCCAATTATGATTCCATGATCGCTAAATTAATCGTTAAAGGAAAAGATCGCACAGAAGCGATTGCCGTTGCTAAAAGAGCTCTCAAAGAGTTTCACATTGGGGGCGTTCATTCAACGATCCCATTTCATCTTTATATGTTCGAAGATCAGCGGTTCCTCAATAGCGACTACTTTATTACTTACATCGATCAATTGATTCTAGACGGTTGTAGTTTTATTCTTAATAAAGAGCATTAGATCGCTAGTGAACGTTCCCTTTCAGTTATTGATTTCTGAACACGAGATCAAAACTAAGCTCATTCAAGTCTGTAAACAGCTTGACGTGGATTACCGCAACGAGACAGTTGTTCTAGTCATGGTCATGAAAGGCTCTCTTTGTCTTGTTTCCGATTTAATCCGGAATGTTCATTTCCCCGTGATCCTCGAGTATGTTTCGGCCAGCAGTTATGGTGGTAAAGGCACGGAAAGAGGAGAGCTTACCTTAAAAGGCATTGATGCAATGAACGTAGAAAATCAGCACGTTCTTCTTGTTGACGATATCTTCCATTCTGGAGAAACTATTTCTCAAATTAGGGCATCGCTTGTGAAACGTCATCCCAAAAGTATTAAAACTCTTGTGTTGTTACTAAAAAATCTTCCTCGAGATATAACACAACTTCCCGATTATCATCTTTTTGAAGTTGGTGATCAGTTCGTCGTAGGTTATGGTATGGATTATAAAGAATTGTACCGGGGATTCCCCGGTGTCTATGTATTCAATTAGGAGTCAAATGAAAGGGATTATCCTTGCTGGTGGAAAAGGGACGCGGTTGTATCCAGTCACCTTAGCGACATGTAAGCAGTTTCTTCCTATCTACGATAAACCCATGATTTATTATCCGCTTTCTGTCTTGATGATGGCAGGTATCCGGGACGTCCTTATCATTTCAACGCCCGATGACCTACCGCGCTTTCATCATCTCTTTGGAAGTGGAGAGTCTCTTGGAATGTCTTTTTCTTATGCAGTCCAAGAAGTTCCCAATGGGATTGCTCAAGCGTTTCTCATCGGAGAATCCTTCATTGGTGAAGACTCTGTTGCTTTAGTTTTAGGAGACAATATCTTTTATGGTCACCATCTCAATGAACTCCTTGTTCCCTGTTCTCAGCTTGAAAAAGGCGCAGTCATTTTTGGATATGAAGTCAAGGATCCTGAACGTTATGGGGTTGTTGAATTTGATGAGAATGGTCGCGTTCTAGATATTGTCGAAAAACCATCTGAGCCCAAATCGCGCTATGCAGTGACAGGCCTTTATTTTTATGACAATGATGTGATTGAAATTGCGCGTCATCTTCGACCTTCTGCACGATTGGAGTACGAAATTACTGACGTCAATCGCGCTTATTTGCAGCGAGGCGATATCTATGTTAAACTTCTCAATAGGGGGGTTGCTTGGTTAGATACAGGGACTCATGACTCCCTTTATCAGGCCTCAGCGTATGTTAAAACACTGCAAGAAAGGCAGGGCATTCGGATTGCATGTTTAGAAGAGATAGCTTACACCAAAGGATTTATAACCCGAGACAGGCTTGAGCAACAAGCTAGGGCTCTAGGTAATAGTGAGTACAGCCAGTACTTGCTGGATCTTCTCGATAAACGCAAGGCTCTTAGCTTTTCATGATCCGCTTGCGTTTTTTGTAGGGGACATAAGCGCGTTTGCCGTAGACGACCTCATGTAGATCTTCAATGGCCATGAAAGCACTGGGATCTTCTCTTAAGATGATTTCTTTGAGCTCAGATAGATCCAGACGCTCAACGATGACAAACAAGATATCCCGCGTATTACCCGAGTACCCACCCTTCCCTTGGATAATGGTTAAACCCAATCCAAGTTCATTTGTGATGACATGGGCGAGTTCTCTCGGTTTTGAAGAGATGATGAGAGCAGATTTAAGCTCATCCAAACCTACGATGACCAAATCCATCATTTTAAAAGCTACGATGAACATCATGATTGATCTTAAAGCGATGTGCCAATCTTTAAAAATCCAGCCGTAAGCGATAAAGATAAAGACATTGATAAAAAGAACCACCTGCCCAACTGTGAATCCCTTCTTGCGGTTGATGATGATGGCCAAGATTTCCGTACCATCTATACAGCCCCCATGGCGAATGATCATCCCCACGCCAATGCCCAATATAGCGCCTCCAAAGACAATGATCTCGATGGATTCACCAAGAAAAGCGGGTAAGGGATGAAGCACGTACAGAAATCCTGCAAATACCACGACTGCATAGAGCATGTGGATCACAAAACTGCGGCGAATTGAGGAGTATGCTAAATAAATGAACGGAAGGTTGATTAGCACTAATGCCCAAGAAAGGTAGCTATCTCCATACAGCCTAGCAATGATTAGGGCAATACCAATAACTCCACCGTCAATCAATTGATTCGGAACAAGGAAAACTCGGATGGACATAGCCGCTAAAAATGCACCAAGGGCAATCCATAAATAGGCAGCGATAGCATGGTATAGCGAGCGTTTGGGAGATTGTGCGCTAGGCATAAAAACCTTCAATTTCGAAGAATGTAACGATACTGAATACTGGAACAGTTGTACAGAAAAAAAGAGAAGTAAATTTACTAATTGTTGTGCGAGCTAATGTATTTAAAAGCTCGCGGAAGACGGGGCTTGAACCCGCAACCTCCGCCGTGACAGGGCGGCGCTCTAACCAATTGAGCTACTTCCGCAACGATGATGGGCGCAAAAGGACTCGAACCTATGACCACCTGTGTGTAAGACAGGCGCTCTACCAACTGAGCTATACGCCCGATGCAAAAGAAGTATAGATCTTAAATTCCACTCCCATTTTTCACAAGGATTTTCGAAAAATTTGTCTGGCTACGACTTTTCCAAATCAATCCTTCTTCTCAGCCTTCCCTATAAGAGAATGGTTTTCCTCGATTTATTAAGGGGAAGGGGTTTTTAACCTCATCCCCTTTAAATAAACGCCTCAGAAAACAAATGGGCGGAGGCACTCGGGTGAAAATTGTATAAAATCGTGAGTATATGTTGCTTTCAAGGTTAAATAAATAATTTACCATTAATTTAATAATTAAAGTTTTAATTGTGTTGTTTATGGCAAGTAAATCAAGTTACAGTGTGTTTAAGTTAAAGTTTTTAATTGCGTTAAATGTAATTTTTAACTATAATCTTAACTAAGATTGATCAAATATAAATAAGGCGGAACGCTATGAGCTTGGACCTTTCACTTGTCTGTGCAATTTTAAAAAGTAAAGATGTTAGCATTACAACCTCTGAGTTAGACCCACTAATTAAAAAATTGAATGCGCCAGAGCTTGAAAAGCTACAGGCGCTCATTAGAGAATTGGGGAAAAAGAGTGGCCCTCCCTTGTCTAAGCACCGCGTGCAAGTCAATGAAGGACTTGTTGTTAGTATGCTTACTAAATATCATAGCCCTAAACCACCTGCTGCTCGTTCTGAAGAGGAGATTTTAACGAGCGATATCACTGTTTTAACAAAGATCAAAACTTCGTCTGGGCAATCGTCTGAAGAGGTAGTTGCCACTCTTAAAAAAGGACTCTCTGAGAAAACGTTCCATCAATTATGTTACTATCTAGGCATTGTTGTTAACTTGCCGAAACGCACAGAAGAGGTATACGATCTCCTTCGAAAAGATGCTTCCATTCTTGGAAAAGAATTTCCGCCTCTTATTTGCGGTACAAAAGAAGCAACAATTATTGACCAATTAGTTGCAGCTTTGCAACAAGAACTTCCACTTGCAGCTTTGCAACAAGATCTCCAGCTAGCTGAGCTTCAAGCTGCTCCTCTTTTACAGTTTCATCAGCTCTATCACGGCGGTGGAAGTCATGATGAGGTTAAACGAGCGTTGGATGCTTTGCCAGAGCAAGATCGGAATGCTATATTGGATAGTCTCGGTAAATCTGATCGTATAACGGCTAGAGCCGCCTTTGATACAGACCCTACAGAACTTGTAGGTCATATCCCCTATAACGCTCTAATCACCTCTCTAAACGAAAAAGTAGATAGCGTGAAGGAAAAAGTAGATGCCCTGAAAGAGAAGATCAATGCTGAAAAACAGGAAATATTCAAGCAGTGGTATGCAAAGTCTCACATGACCAATCGTCAGCTTAAAGCTCTTTATAAAATGATCCCGGGTCCCGTAGCATTAGATATTCCTCGCCCTCCCTATTATGGTAAAGACGTTAATTCAGAACTTTACAAAACTTTTGGCGCCCATTACGATCCTTCCTCAAAAATGACGACCTTCACTGTTTATGCGCCTAAAGCTCAAAAGATTACTTTAGTACTAACAGCTTTCCTTAAAACTGAACATCGAATTGAGCTCACCTGTCAAAAAAATGGCGTGTGGAAGGTAGAAACAGATCTAGCTAAACCGGGACGCACTTATACTTATGAAATTGTCGGAGAAAAAGGGGGACGACCCTTTATGAAATTGGATCCTTTTGGCTTCGGCTCGATTGTTCACGATACTGCTCAAGTAGATCGAGATGTCTTCCTTGCTTCACGGCTTAAGAAAGAGGATGGGCAACAAGAATTCATTGATGCTGCCAATGGGGCTATTCTCGAATCAGTTGTTAGAGACATTCATGAGAAATTTGATTGGGAAGATCAAGCGTGGTTAGAGACGAGAAAGAAAACAGATTTACACAAGCAACCGTTTAATGCCTATGAGCTACATCCCTTGATCAAGAGAAAGCCCAGTGGACACTTGTATAACTGGCGTGAAATCGGAAAAGAAATGGCTCCTTACCTCAAGCAAATGGGATACACTCATGTGGAGGTGTTAGGTGCTTTTGATCACCCTTCATTAGCTAGTTGGGGTTATCAGGTAACAGGCTATTTTACTCCCACGAGTCGATTTGGAACCCTGGATGATTTTAAAGCATTTGTCAATGAGATGCATAAAGCGGGTATTGGCGTCATTTTAGATTGGGTTCCAGCTCACTTTTCAAGAGCAGATCGCGGTATGCAACATTTTGATGGTTCCAATCTCTTTGAAGATTCCGATCCTCGCTTTGAAGACCACCCGACGTGGGGATCAAAGGTGTTTGATTACGCTAAGCCTTTCGTTCGCGATTTTCTTATTTCTAGCCCTCTATTTTTCTTCAGAGAATTTCACATCGATGGTCTACGTGTTGATGCTGTGACTTCGATGATGAAACTTACTTTCGATCGATCTGATTGGTCACGTATTAGTCATAAAGGTAGTCCTATTAATCCTTTTGCGAAGGACATCCTACGCGATCTCAATGCCCTGATTAAACGAGAATTCCCGGGGACAATCACAATTGCAGAAGAATATGAAAACTATCCAAATCTTACAGGAGAACTCGGTACAAAGCAGAAGGATCCTTTAGGGCGTTATACTAAGCCCAAAGGGGGCATTGGTTTTGATTTCATTTGGGATATGCCATTTCACAACCAATTATTTAAGTATATTGAGCTCGATCAAGAAGGGCGTAATTTTAGACATGGTAAATTTTGCCGGAAAATGGGAGAGAGACATCCCTCATCGGATAAAGTAGTCAGTGCCTTTTCTCATGATGAAAGTGCAAATGAAAAGCTTGCTTTACCACTCAAACCATTTCGAAAGAGTAGAAGATGGGTCTGTAAGATAGGGGGCTCTTCAGATAGAGGACAACTGAGCGAGGTATTTGCTAATGTACGGCTGATGATTGCGATGCAGATTGCACATAAAGGAAAAAAACTCAACTTGATGGGTAATGAATTTGGGCAGACAGAAGAGTGGAGTTGGAGGCTTTTAAGAAGTTTAGTCAGCAAAGATGACCCTGTGGTTGCGAGAAAAGTGGCATCACTATTGGAAAGTTTGGATCCTAAACTTTCTGTTGCGAGTTGGGATGAATTGGAAACGACCAAAACACCTACGGCCGCATTCCATCAAGGGGTGCTAAAAGCCACACGTGATTTGAATCATCTCTATCTCACGCACGAAGTACTCTGGGATGACAGTCCTGAGAAATATACCGTATTCCATGACTCTGATAAGGATAATCAGGTGATAGGGATTCATCGCATGGGCAAGGGTAAGCAGTTAGCCTTTATGTTCAATTTTTCTGATCATGTGATACCCAAATACGATATCCCCTTGCCTTCCACAGAAGAAATGAGCAAGTTGAAAAGCGTAAAAGAGCTCTTGAATACTGATTGCTCAGAATATGGCGGATCAAACATGCTCAACAACTCTGTAACTATCATTAGAGATTCAGGTGGCAAACCAACCCACATGAGAGTCAAAATGCCGGCTTACTCCTGTCTGGTCTTAGAAGAGAGCTTGGCTTAAAACATAAGCAATTGCCTCTTGCGTCTATTTGAGCTGTTGAGGATACTCACAGCTCATGAGAGGTGCCTGTGAGTGCTTTTAGGATTCTGGTTGTTTTTCTCTGCTTTTTAGTCAGCTGCTCTCCCAATTCATTAGAAGATTATCAGTGCGAAGGAGAGCTCTATTGTCGCAACCTAGTGAAGGAGTTGTGTCAGATAGACAATTATGAGCAGTTATTGCGAGCAGAACCCATACTGAAAAAACATTTTGAAAATCTAGTGGATCTCATGATCAAAGCAAGGGAGTATCAGGAACGCCATCTTGAAGAGCATATGGGGGAAAGTGTGGTGTCAGATCTTCAATCAAGCTATCAATTAGAAGAAGAACTGCGCCGAATCTACACAATAGAAGGTGGAAGAGAAATCATAGAAAAAACGCAGCATGAAGCACTTGTTCGCCTTGATGCTTTTGAAAGAAACTGCACTAGAAAGAGACAGGCTCTTCATTAGACTTCTCCTTAATTTCGAAAGAGGTCTGTTAAACTTCTTGCGTTTGAAATAATTGATCAAAGTGGTTTTTGCGCGAGGCAAAAGAGGAATAATCAGTGAGTTCATTCACACGGATGGGAACCGCAACAGCAAATCCTTGATTGAGCAAATGCACGTCGCTTTCCTCATGTTCTTCATGATGCTTCCATTGACCACCTAGCCAAAAATAGGATTGACCTTCAGGATGAGCTCGCTTTTGAGGATCTTCAACCCAGTATCCCATTCCTTGACGAGCTAATTTCAATCCTCGCATAGGGACATTCTCAGGAAAATTCACATTCAAAAAAGAGCCTTGTGGCAAAGGATGATCTAACAGATGCGAGACAATAGGGTAAATCATGTGCTCAACAGCTTGATAGTCTGGATCAAAAAAATTAGAACATGAAAACGCAATTCCTGGAACATCTCTCAAGGCGCCCTCGATAATTCCACCCACTGTCCCACTATACAAAACATTGCGACCTGAATTGGATCCGCGATTGATGCCCGAAACAATGAGATCTGGGGCTCTATCAAGAACGACACTCAAAGCTAAGCGGACACAATCTGCTGGTGTTCCATTCACTTTCCATGCTGGGGTATGGTCATGCCAAGGCGTCGAGGTGATGTAGAGAGGCTTGCGCAGGGTGATAGCAAGACCTACCCCCGATTTTTCTGTTTCTGGAGCTACAATAAACAGATCAGCATGCTCAGCAAGTGCTTTCCAGAGATGTTTGATCCCCGGTGCATGAATGCCATCATCGTTGGTGATTAAAATGCGAGGTTTTTGCTTCATGGTAAACAATAAATTAAGTTACAAAATCGATCTTTCTATTTTACCATGACAGGGGACTACACTGCCACTTCTATGTATTTTTATTTCTTACACGCACAACGTTTTTTTGTTGCGTTAAGGCTGACACAGTTAGGATCAAAATAAAACTAATGGTAAATGACGGCAATAAGGAGGGAATAGAAATAGAAAAAAGCTTGTTGAGATAAGGCCAGACAGCTGCGATGATTCCCCCTGAGAGAATGCCGCACCACGCTCCATATTTATTCACAGTTTTAGAGTACAACGATATCAACAGCAGTGGACCAAAAGAAGCTCCAAGACCTGACCAAGCATAGAGCACTAGCGAATAGATGGTGCTTATTTTTCCATAAGCTATGAAAAATGCGACCAAAGTAACCACAATCACGCCCATACGTGCCACGACTAGTAACTCTTTGGATGACGCTTTCTTGTTGAACACCTTCTTATAGAAATCTTCTGTGATATTGGAGGTGAGAACGAGAACTTGGGAGCTCATCGCATTGATCGTAGCGGCTAAGACAGCGCATAGTAAGAATCCTACAACAAAGCTGGGGAAAGTCTCACGCACCATCTCGATAAAAAGCTGTTCAGGCTGTGCTAATCCGGTTGTGGCAAAATAAGCAATCCCTACAAGTCCTACAGCTGTCGCAGCTCCTAAGGAGAGAACCATCCATGACATGCCAATCCATTTTGACTTAGAAATTTCATTGACATTGCGTATTCCCATGAATTTGGTAACGATGTGAGGTTGTCCAAAATAGCCCAATCCCCAGCCAGCCGCCATCGCGAGAATCTCAAACCATGTTTTAACGGAAAAATCGGGGAATAAAGTCAATGGTAGATGCTTAACGGTAGCGATATTCACGACGGCATCCCATCCACCTACTCTTGGAAGAATATGAAAAGGAACAAAAATAATGGCGCACATTAAAAAAATTCCTTGGAAAAGATCGATCCAAGCTAATGTGACGTAACCGCCAGTGAACACGTAAGGTATCACCACTAAAATGCCCAGTAAAATGCCAATCGTATAGTCAAGGCCAAAAAGATTTTCCATTAAAAGCCCCAAGCCCACTAAACCCGAGGAGATGTAGATCGTATAGAAAAATAGAGACATTAAGGCTGTGAAAATTCTGATCATTCCAGATGTGTCAGTAAGCCGGTTCTCAAAAAAAGAAGAGAAGGTCAGACTATTGTACTGTTCGGTAGCAATCCTGATTTTAGGAGCGATGAGTTGCCAATTGAGAAACATGAATAAAACCAGACCAATTGCTGACCAAGCGCTAAACAGTCCCCCTGTGAACACAACAGCGGGATATCCCATGAATAACCAACTGCTCATGTCACTTGCGTGGGCAGCCAGAGCGGTTAACCAGTAGTTCATCGAGCGCCCACCGATGATAAATTCCTGAGCTGAAATGTGACGACGGTAAGAGAGAATACCTATCGTGAGAAGAATCGTAAAATAACAAAGAACAGCTAAAATTGTGTAAGCGTGCATAGCAATATTGTCTCAAGTTTAAACCTTACCATATCAAATACCCATTAAATCAATCATTATAAATTTTCATGGGTGACCCTTATTAACCCAACTTGCCCCCTATCCTCCCTTTAGACGCGTAAGCGAGACAGGTAAGATGCAAGATTCGTGAGGAAGCCAAGGTAGTTCACCTTGGCGACGAACGAAGCGCAGCAGATTGCCTGTCGCAGCTCGCGGATAAAGGAGTAAGAGCGACAAAAAACGAACCCCATAATAAACTCTTAAGTGCCAACCAAGGAGTCTTTATGGAGTTGCAAGTTATTGCATTTTATTTTTTGAAACTCATTACCCGAAGGACTGGCTGCAACACACGATCTACTGCGATTCTCTCCTCGCCAAGGTGAACTACCTTGGCTTTGTCGAGAATCTTGTATCTCGTGGGTTTCGCTCAGTCCTTGGGGCAAGATAGGGGGCAAGTTGGGTTATTACTTCAAAAAATCTAAAGAGCAGAACTTACTTTTGCAGAGCTTTTTGGGAACCATAGTGGTGGGCTGCTTGCGCAAGATTCGTGCGCACATTAGGAAATCGCTCTTCGATGGTGGTAATCAATTCTTTGATCTCTTGTCTCATAGATTGTTGACCAATTGGGCATTGACAGGTGATGCGAGCAAATCCATGGATCTTGGCAAACTCCCGAATTTGCTCTTCAGCAATGTAGATGAGTGGTCGAATGATCGTGACGCCGTAGTCGATCATGGGCACCTTTGGTAAATTTGCCGCAAATTCCCCTTTATGAAAGAGGTTCATCAGTAGGGTCTGAATGCTATCGTCGCGATGATGTCCAAAGGCGACAGTAGCAGCTCCGACCTCTTTAGCCGCAGCAAAAATTAACGACCGACGCTCTCTAGAACAACTATAGCATTCTTTGGGGGGAGCAGAGGATCGAGTAGGGCAGATAACAAGATTAACCCCCAAATGTTTGCAGATCTCTTCTAAGTAACCCTTCCCAAGTCCTGCACCACAGGAATAGGGGCCACTGACATGGATAGCATGCAATTCAATAGGGGGAAATCCACGGCCTAGAATCGCTTTTAAAAGGAAAAGCAAGGTAAGGCTATCTTTCCCCCCGCTAAGGGCCACGGCAAGCGATTCGACGCCTTCTACGAGCTTAAATTCATGGAGGGCTTTTCGGCACATGCTCTCCAATTTTCTTCCCAGAGTCGTCCAAGGTGGCCGTGCAATAGGTATCTCATGGATATTCAAAGAGTTATGTGATTTTTCTGTCACTATGGCCAACGGTTGACTCATGAAAGCCTCATCAAATTTCTGCAAACGGGGATTATCTCATCCTGGGGCATTTTAGTGGACTGAATCCTTTTTTTGAGGTACTCTAACTAGCTCAAATTAAAGAGGGAATCATGCAGCAAAAAACCGGCCGTAACGATCCTTGCCCATGTGGTTCGGGTAAAAAATTTAAAAAATGCTGTGAAATGAAAGCAAAGACCAAACGTTTTCATGCTGAGGTCATTCCTTCACCTGATGAGAGATCCTCTGCGGAGACGAGCAAAATCGCTTCGCTTTTTTTCAAACGTTCTATTACTCCTCTTACCCCGCCTTCATCTAATGTCACAGAAGAGACGAGCCATCCCAATGCTTAATTTTTTTGCAAATGTGCTTGAGCGTAAAGAAGGTGTGTGTTATAAATTTCAATTCATTTTGCTGGTGTAGCTCAATGGTAGAGCATCCGCCTTGTAAGCGGACGGTTGAGGGTTCAAGTCCTTTCGCCAGCATCCTTTTCCCCGTTTTGGGGGTGTCGCATAGTGGCAATTGCAAGGGACTGTAAATCCCTCGGCTTCGGTCTTCGCGTGTTCGAGTCACGCCGCCCCCATTTTTCATAGACAAATTTACGTAAAAAATCACCCTCAAAAATCAGCCGTCTAAAACACAAATGGCACACTCCTGGCACACTGCGGAATAAGAAAGTAGGTTAAAACATGAAAAGAATATTCCCCCTAAAAAAACTCTTTTTAACCCTAATTGCTTCAATTGTTACATTTGCTGCGATCATCGCATATCCGCAAGCTTATTATTTTAATGACAAAATTGAGTATAAAAACTTTAAAGTGTATTGCGATATAAAAATTTCGGATCAGATTTATTCAATTTTAGATGAAGTTGATCGGTTGATCAGACAATCAGATTGTTACGACCCGAACGTAAAGTTCAAGATTTTTCTCCGCGGTGATGTAAATAAATACAATCTTTTCCCAGGTCAATTCCCTGATGGAGGATTTGGGCAAACTATTTCTCTGATCAAGAACGTATTTATCTACAAATCTGATTGCGCAGCAAATATTTCATATACTCATCTTGGGCACACGCGCACATTATCGAACGTTCTAGCCCATGAACTTATGCATGTACTTATAGAAAGCAAATGGTTACTCAAGAGCAAAAGTGAATATTTTGAGAAGAATAGTTTATTTAAGTTTGGGTTATGGAAAGAAGAGGGCTATGCAGAATATATCGCCGGAGGTTCTTCACTGTCGATAGAGGATGGCCTAAAAATGTTGAATAACGAGGTCTCGATTGATTGTGTTCCTGAGTTTGAATATTTCAAATGCTGGCTGGCTATTCGACACCTCGTTTTAAAGAAACATATGACTTTTGAAGAGATATTGCACAAAAAACTTAATTTAGACGATGTATTGCAGGAAGCTAAAGATAAGTTGGATTCCTGAATATTTCCTAAGAAGAGAAAGATATAGGACAGTCTTCGCATAAGAGGGATATGAAATTATCAATCTTGATATGCTCTTTAATTGCACTTCTATGTATCGGGGAGGCTTCGGTGCCAAAAATCATTTATCTAAATGGTCCTTCTAGTTCTGGAAAAACGACCTTAGCTAAAGCACTACAAGAATCTTTCTCTGAGCCTTATCTGCATATTATATTGGGATTGATAAGATGATAGGTTTCATTCCCGAGAAATTGAATAATTTGGTTGCGGGTCCTGCGCCTCTTGGTTTTTCATGGGAAAAAGGAATCGATCCTACTGGACATCCGATTTATCAATTGGTAGCTGGGCCTTTTGCTAAGAGAATTACACGCTCTCTAAAAGATATTGCTCTTCTTCTTGCTTCTCAAATGTATAATCTCATTATTGATGATGTAGCATTTGGAGCTATACAAGTTGAAGAATGGCGGGAGGTTTTCAAAGATTATAAAGTTCTCTATGTCGGGGTCATTACCCCTTTACACATTTTGGAAGATCGAGAACGCACGAGAGGGGACAGGGTTCTTGGCAGCGCTCGTGGACAATATTATCAAGTACACGAAAATGTGTCTTATGACATCGAGGTCGATACACATTCGTGTTCGGTCGAAGAAAATGTTAAAAAGATTCAAATGGCCTTGAAAATGAAAAATTAGTTTCTTAGTTAGTTTTTCTTTTTGTGTGCTAAAAGTGTGCCAATTTTGATTGTTGAGCCTTCAGGAGCTCTTGCTCTTGCTGCAGCCTTGTCATACAGCGGCGCATTAGAACGTGGTAAGCCTGTTGTTTGCATTGCAAGTGGAGGGAATGTCCTCCTCTCCTTTCTATGCAAAATGAATGCATCTTTGTTGCAAATTTCTTGAAGCACTATGCCAATCTCACTATTTATAGATGATTTGTTGGCAGGCACTATGGCTGCTTCAAGCTCAAGTATCTATGGGTAGCAGCTATCTTTTATTTTGATGTGCTGTAAATGTGCCATTCCTAATTCAGCTCAAATTTAAGGTCAAGTATGTCAAGGATTTGCCTTCTTGCATCATGTGATATCTAATCCCTCGACCTTGGTCTTCGCGTGTTCGAGTCACGCCGCCCCCATTTTCTCAATGAAAATCAGCTTTAAAACCGGTCAACTTTAAGCCCCTTTTAAACATGGAAAAGGACGCTCATGGGACAGCAATACTTAACACTCTAGTTTAAAAAGGGCCAATGCTGTTAAATTTTGTCATTATTTTTCAGATATAGGCTTTTAGAATGAATAATTAAGCCACCCTATCTAATTCCAATCTTTTGGATCTTGCTCTGAAGCTAAACCAGCAAAAAGTACTCCTGCATTATTGATCAAGCAGTGCACTTCTCCAGATTTTTTCTCCGCTTGGACAATCGCCGCTTGAAAACTCGAAAGATCGGTTACATCTATCTCGGCGCAGTGGACGTTTGGTAATTCCAACGCTTGCAATTTAGAAAGCCTTCGGGCTGCGAGAAGGAGAGGATAGCCGGCTTGTGAAAAATGGATGGCAAGAGCTTTTCCAATTCCAGCGCTAGCTCCTGTAATAACGACGAGACCTTTTTGCATATTGAGGCAGTTGCAAAACTCCACTCCACAGAAAAATCGATGATTTTGAGTCAGTTTGCCAGCCGCTTAAGCGGCCGTGGCCCCATCCCGAGCACATACTTCAAGCGAGTAGGGCTCGGAGATGGGGTGGCAAAATGGCTCAAAAGGGCGATTTTGCTGTGGTGTGGAGTTTTGCAATTGCCTCGATATTCTGTTCTTTATGAGAGAACAGTTGGAAGTAATGTTAATGAAAATGGTTGAGAAATATTCAGATCTTTCTCTAAGAAGTCCTTTGCAAAAAATATAAAAACTGACAGAAAGAAAAAAAGATAGATTAAAAAATTAAGAAGGGCGTTATTAGAATGGAATGGGAAAAGGCTTATCTGGAATCGTTAATTAACGCTTTATGCCCTCATGGGAATGTCCTAGAAGTGGGCTTTCATCAAGGATATTCGTCTGCGCTTATCCAGACCTTCAATCCTCAAAGCCATATCATTATTGAATCGGATGCACAGGTTGCTAAAAATGCCATAAAATGGGCTAGCAACTACACAAATGTGACTGTCATTCAAGACATATGGCAAAATACTCTTCCTCGTTTGGGGATTTTCGATGCGATCTTTTTCAATCAACGCTTGGCTGGCAGCCGAGTGGATATCACAGAATATAAAGAAAGTGGACTCAACGCTTTAAACAAAGGAAAAGAGATAGCCTTGATGTTACAAGAAAAAATTCCTCAGTTGAATAGCATACGTTATTCTGATACTGATATGGATACGTTTTACGAGCAAGTAGGACAATTTCATCTCGAAAAACTCTCTTATTTTTTACACGAATTGAAGTGTAATAGACAAATTTCTATAGAACAATATGAAAATAGAATTCTGAAATATCGACTTAAAAAAATCGAATCTAATAACAACCCTTTAGTTGAAGGGGAGCGAACTTGTGGGATTTTTACTTTTTTAAATGCTTGCCTCGATAGCCACATGCATAAAGGAAGCCGTTTTTCTTGTTTTTCAAGTATTCCGGCGTCGAATTATGAAAATCCTCAATTTTTTTCGCAAATTATTACTAATCCAAACTTTGACTACCAGGAACAGTTTATAACAGTTAAAGTCTCCAGTGACTATTATAAATTTGATAAAGCTTTAGTCATGGTTGTGGAAAAACTCACTTAATTCAGGATGCCGATGTCTGAATCTCCAAAAATAAAAAAAAGTACAGCTGTTCTGACGAATGAGCATTATAACACTCCTAATACTTCTCTTCTCACTTTTCAATTTGAACCTTATCCTTTCGCATCTGCGGATTTAAGGATCCGAAATTGTTCCATAAAGCAAGCATCTATAGATGGAAAAGATATTTATATTCTCGATGACCTCTTCCAGGAACAGGAAGGAAATGAAATGCGGGACTTTACCAAGAAGGCCACATTTAGCAGAAACAGCTACGGAAGTCCTGAAGCGATAGACAAAGGCGAAAAGCCTGCACGATCTATGAATGGGAAGGAGAGATGGCATTTATTTAATCATTCCTCTCAAGCAATCAAAGAAATTTATAAAATACTTGGGGTGCTTAGCGTTCGATTAGATGCTGAAATAACAACGCTACCTTGGGAATTATGCGATTTCTCTTCTCATGGTTCTCCCTCTGTTCTTGGAAATTTCTTAGAAGAAGCTTCATTTGAAAGCATGGAACTAGGAAAACATCAGGATTGCAATCCTAAAAAAGGAATTCCTTTTGGTATTCCTGTTCTCTATTCAGATAAGAAAGAATTCCACCCCAATAATTTCGAAAATGGTGATCCAGGCCACCCTTGGCTCGTCTCACTGATGTTATACGTCACAGATGAGGGATTTCTCCCAGAATATTGGATGGGAACAACTTTTTATAACAATGATGGTGTGATGCTTTTACGGACAAATTGCATCAATATGCGTCTTGTTTTATTTGAAGGCGATATTTTACATAGCATTGAAGAGTCAAAAATTCCTCGAGAAATGAAGACTTGGCGCGCTTCTTACGTCTATAAATTGATAATCAACCCAAGACAAAAAGATCAAAATTTGAAAAAGATCTTTTCAGAGCTATTCAGTGCTGTTATGGAGAAGATAGAATTAGTTTCTCCTAAACGTGTATAATCCTCAGCAATATGTTTTAGGGGAAGGATGCTTCGAGATGGATAATCGGAAATGGATCTTGGCGTGAAGATTCTTCTGTCGCCTTTTCTGTCCTTCAAGAGTTTAGCGAGCATAAAAAAGTTTTGACGGCAGATGAAAAACGCTTGGGTTGATCATACGGAACTCCATGGCCCGCTTCTGGGATTTGCACGACCTCCAAATCCCGATCTTGGCTCCGGAATGAATTATCACAAAAAAAGTTTAAAACTTTTGCTTGATAACATTTTAGCTGGTAAGCTCACTGTATTTTCAGCACGTCTGTATGGAAGTCGGAGCCGAAAAATCAAAAGCTCTTAGATGGAGTTAAGAGTGCCGTGGAAGAAGCTGCAACATGTTAACAGCACACTATACTGCATTAGATCCTAATAACCTCGAAGCCACTTATTTTAGTAAGGCGTGTGGTGTTTC
>JABDFI010000006.1 GCA_013286595.1 Chlamydiota bacterium
TCTCACATCTTTAAGCTCACTTCAACTAGATCTTTCCGGAATTACTCCGATGTTGCAAAAGCTTTTAATGCGAAACTGAGTATTCAGAGAGAGAATGGATTATTACATCTCATAAACTACACCTAAACACCCGTAATCGACGGAGATTTTTTATAGCTAATTTGCTTTTACATGTAAAAGAGGGAAGATTCTTCTCTGAACCTCTTGCGTAATTTCTGAGGCTGCAAATAAAAGAATTTCCTCCACTATAATAATTTGCGCAGGCTCTATCCTAACTGAGTTGGGTTTAAGTTCTTTAGTTCTTTCAAGAAAAAGGGATGAGGAAGAGTTGTAGAAAAACCCTCTTGTACAACCTCTTCTTGACATCAGATCAAAAAGCCGTTCGATGATTCCACCCCAGTACGGGCACGGATACTGCACTTAATTATTCCTTTTTCGTTTAATTTCAGATCAAAATTTAACTGTTTTGAGTGATTTTTTTTATTAACTGAATTAGATTTCTCTTGTTGTGTATTTGCAGTTATATTTTTTTAATTTAAATCGGTAAGTGAAAAAAATCAATCTTTAAATAAAATTAATTATAAATATAATCCTATATCACAATTAGGAGGTCTAACAATGTCATTATCCGGCTTAGTTTCTTTAACTTTACAAGCGACAGAGCAGCCAGCGCCTATGCTTGCTCTTTCACAAACTACATCTAAACACGCAATGACTGGCATAAACGCTATCCCTAGCGCCGTTTTTGGACGTATATTAAGCTTCCTTCCTGCTCAACAAATAACTCGCGTCCATCATGTATGCCAAGCTTGGCGTAAGCTATCTCTCGTCAACGAAGGCTGTCTAGATCTTTCTGGACTGCCCAATTTATCAGATGGCGATCTTAAAACCATTCTTGATAAAGCAAGTGGTGCTCGCATTACCTCTATCAATCTATCTAATTGTAAGAATATCACAGATGCTGGCCTTGCCCATCTATCAAAACTCACATCTCTAAGCTCACTTAATCTAAGCTGGTGCATAAACATCACAGATGCTGGCCTTGCCAATCTAGTAACTCTCACATCTCTAAGATCACTTAATCTAAGAGGGTACACAAACATCACAGATGATGGCCTTGCCCATCTAGTAACTCTCACATCTCTAACTTCACTTAATCTAAGTGAGTGTTCAAACATCACAGATGCTGCCCTTGCCCATCTAGTAACTCTCACATCTCTAACCTCACTTAATCTAAGCGGGTGCACAGATTTCACAGATGCTGGCCTTGCCTGTCTAGTAACCCTCACCTCTCTAAGCTCACTTGATTTATGCGGGTGCTATAACATTACAGATGCTGGCCTTGCCTATCTAGTACCTCTTACATTTTTAAGCTCACTTAATCTAAGTTGGTGCACAAACATCACAGATGCTGGCCTTGCCCATCTAGCAACTCTCACACTCTTAAGCTCACTTAATCTAAACGGGTGCTATAAGATCACAGATGCTGGCCTTGCCCAGCTAGTAACTCTCACACTCTTAAGTTCACTTAATCTAAGCGGGTGCACAAACCTCACAGATGCAGGCCTTGTCCATCTAATAACTCTTACACTCTTAAGATCACTTAATCTAAGCTGGTGCACAAATATCACAGATGCTGGCCTTGCCCATCTAGTAACTTTCACACTCTTAAGCTGTCTTGATCTATGCGGGTGCTATAATATCACAGATGCTGGCCTTGCCCATCTAGTAACTCTCACACTCTTAAGCTCACTTGATCTAAGCTGGTGCTATAAGATCACAGATGCTGGCCTTGCCCATCTAGTAACTCTCACACTCTTAAGCTCACTTCAACTAGATCATTTGAGGGTTACCTTCGATGCTGCAAAAGCTTTTAAGGCGAAACTGAGCATTTTTCGGATGTATATTAAGCTTCCTTCCTGTGCAACAAATAACTCGCGTCCATTATGTATGCCAAGCTTGGCGTAAGCTACTGTCAAAGCTAAGGTGAACTATCTTGGCTTTGTCACGCAGAGTCAAAATTCGCACAACCTAAACGGGCGCAGTATAAGTGACGCTGTCATGTTGGTTGTATTTCAGTATACTTGAGAGCATTTTCTCTAACACAAAGATCACTTCAGCAAGAGAGCCCAATGCGCATCTTCATTGTCATATATTGTACGAATGAAAAAATCCACCAACTTTGGCATAGTGGAAAGCTCGGTAATGGGGGTAAAGTGCAACCGAGGAAGCGAGCCTTCAATTTTTGTCACTCTTTCTTGGAGATAATAGATCTGCATTGAATCTTTATGCTTTGAGCGACAGTCTCGTATCCGCAACACAACGCCAGATTCTGTAGAAGTTAAGGCGAAACCAATCCCTTGTGCACTAAAGAATGTTTCTAGTGAACGATTATTAAGGAGTTCAAGAGTGCTTTTGGGCACATGGCGTTGAAAGATATCCAACAAGGACTCTTCCACATTTATCAACCTACCTTTTTGAGGAGTTTGCCTTTGTTCTAAACCCCGCACACTTTTTTCTAGATCACCAAGTCGAGTAACGGCGTGGGAGTCCTTAGAAAATGTCCGATTTACAACTCTTGGAATAGATGTAGCACAAAAAATTCGGCGAACAGCAAACGACATAGGAACCTTCCTCATGATTCTTTTGTAAAAAGCGTAGGCAATCTCTTATTTACTGTAAAGATTTGATAAGAAAATGTGGATGGGTGTCAGAGAAAGTCAATGATTGGACAGGCCGAGAAGCTCCTATTGAATACAATTGGTCTTGAGCAACGCTATCTAAGCATACAATTAGAAATAGGATGAAATGGCTCATTAGATCAATGAAGAGAAACAGGAGTTGTTGTCGGGCATACTTCACGTAGCTTAGCTAAAATTAAGCTGATAGCTGCTTGATTATATCCTCCTTCTGGGACGATTACATCGGCATATTTTTTGCTGGGTTCTACGAAGGAGTCATGCATGGGCTTTACAGTAGTTAAATATTGCTCCTTTACGCTATTAAAATCACGAGACCGCTCTTTCATATCTCGCTCAATGCGTCGAATCACGCGAACATCATCATCAGTGTCGACGAAGATTTTGATATCAAAAAGATCCCTAACTTCTGAAGCTGCAAATAAAAGAATTCCCTCCACTATAATAATTTGCGCAGGCTCTATCCTTTCGGTTTTCTTTTCTCTAGCATGGATATGAAAATTATAGGTGGGTCGTTCGATAGCTCGTCCCTTCTTCAAGTCGATTAAATGTTGTCGAAGGAGTGAGAATTCTATAGAGTCAGGATGGTCAAAATTTCCCTTTCCTCGCTCTTCGAATGAGATGTTGGAAAGATCCTTGTAGTAAGAATCTTGACTGATCAACACGGATTCTGGAAAGGCATGATGTACTTTCTCCGCAAGAGTTGTTTTTCCGGATCCTGTACCACCTGCAATCCCAACAACAATTGTCGCATTAGCAAAAACACTAGCAGTAAACGCGATAAAAAATAGAAATGCTTTAATCATCTTCTTCCCCAAGAAAAAAATTAGTCAGAAAAATTGCAAGACTTTCGTAAATGTCTGTAGACATAGGGCATTCCGGTAAAGAATATCATGGCTCTTGGTGTTATGGCAGCGACTCTAGCAGAGCTCCCTTTATACATCCCTTTGACGCCTTCTTCTTTGAGAATGCGTTGTGCACATTTCAATGCTGAACGATCGGGAAAATGTTGACGATCCATGCCGCTTAATTGTACCCGTAATTTGAGTACGCCCAGAGGATTTGAGATCGCAGCTGCAGTGCCCCAACTAAGACCATTGATAGCGGCTTGCTGAATGACCGAAAGTTCTTCTATACTAGTATGATCCTTTGCCAATTTTCTTAGTCGACCGGCAAATAATTCGCCAAATGCATTGACGGCACCAAAATTAGCTAATTGCACCCAATAACCTCGGTACAGCTCTCGGATCCCGCCTTTTTTTAGCAATAACTTGGCGATTTCTGTGGCCCTTTTGTTTTCAAAACTTGGGTCTTTGATTGCCTTTGGAGATTGCTGAATTTCGCTTAATACAGCAGCTGTCGTCCAACCGCATGTGGAACCAGCAAATTGACCTCCACATCCAGCAAGAAGATTGGCAGAGTCTGATTCCCCTAAGTACTCTCTTGTGAAATGGGATCCTACGCAGTAGGCACCCGTTCCCATAATACTTCCAGCTGCTACAGTGGGAAATCCAGAGTAACACCCGCGCAAACCTTCACTGGAAATGACCATTCTCGCAGTATGGAGCCATCCACTAGAATTAATCTTTGCAGCATCAGATGCCAATTTTCTTGTCTGTATGACAAGAGATAGATTTGTAAAGCTGTCTGCGAATAAACCGAAGCTTCCTCCTGCAGCCATCCGCAAGAATAAGTCTTCTGTTTTTGATGGCTTTGGTAACACAATGGGCTCTTGTGGCTGTCCAGGCGGAAAGTCAGAACTTTGATTTCTTTTTATCGTTGAGGTGAGGATAGGCAATGCCATGATTCTGTCTCCGCAAAAAGCAAAATGCAAGAAGCACTTTCTCATTTGTTTACTTATTTTCCAAGCACCAAAACCCAAGACAAAAAACTATATTTTTTACCACCCGCTTCGCTAGAGAGCACAGAGCCGCTCTCTGTGGGCTCTGTGCTCTCTAGCGAAGCGGGTGGTAAAAAAATAAAGCAAACTCTCACATATGAGTTCACATATTTTATTAGCGCAACTCAAAGAGGTTGGTTTAAAAGTTTGATGACTTCGCTTTCCCATTCAGCTGGGTGTTTCACCTTGGGCATGGGGAAGGATTTTTTGACTGTGATTTTGCCAACTTGTCTTTCAACATCTAGTGTGCGCTGTGTGCACTTGATGAGGGTGAAGTGATGGCTGCTAGCAAAGAGACGCAAGCGAGTCAAGTGGTAGAGCCAGAGAACTGGTTCTGGATACGGGCCAAAGCGATCCTTGAGTTCAGTGAGCAGTGCATCGAGTTCTTCATTGGTTCCAGCTTCACCAAAACGGTGATAGAGTTCCATGCGTAGAGAGGATTCATTGATGTAAGTGTCAGGTAGAGAAGCGTTGTAGGGGAATTCGATTTTGGTTTCTGTAAACGAGGGGGATGAACGTCGTTTAAGAGCATCGACAGCTTTTTTTAATAACTTGCAATAGAGATGAAATCCAATGGATGCGACTTGTCCTGATTGTTGAGTGCCCAAGATATCTCCAGCGCCCCGAATTTCTAAATCGCGCATCGCCACTTTCATTCCAGCACCATATCCTGAGGCTTCTGCTAAAGCAGATAAGCGTCGTCGTGTGAGTTCGGGTAGAGAAGCGTGTCTTGGGATGAGAAAATAAGCATAGGCAGGGCGATTCCATCTGCCGACTCGACCACGCATCTGGTAGAGATCGGCTAAGCCAAAGGTATCTGCGCGATCGATCAGGATTGTATTGGCATTGGGAATATCGATCCCATTTTCAATAATCGTGGTGGCAACGAGGATATCAGCTGTGCCCGACTTAAAGGCGTGAAACACAGAGTCGAGTTCATCGGCTGACATCTGACCATGTCCTGTGACGATTCGGGCTTCTGGTAACAGTTTCTGGAGTTCTTCCGTTACGCGAAAGATGGTTTCGACGCGGTTGTGGATGAAGAAGGCTTGCCCATCGCGCGCTAATTCGCGCATGAGTGCGTTGTGAATGAGTATAGAATCTCGCTCGGCAAGAAGAGTTTTGATGGGCAGACGGTCTTGAGGTGGTGTGTTGATGATTGAGATATCGCGCGAGCCGATTAGAGAAAGATAAAGTGTGCGAGGGATGGGAGTGGCAGAAAGGGTCAGACAGTCTACACCCACTTTAGCTTTTTTTAAATGCTCTTTTGCACGCACGCCAAAGCGCTGTTCTTCGTCAATGATGATTAGACCCAGATCTTTAAATTGAACGTCCTTGCTGATGATCCGGTGCGTGCCAATGATGATATCGACAGTGCCTTCTTTGGCTTTTTTGATCGTTTCTAAGATCTCTTTGCGCGAGCGAAAACGGGACAGTACGCCAATGTTGATGGGGAAATTGGCCATGCGCGCACAAAAGGTTTCGTAATGTTGCATCGCTAGCACAGTTGTAGGAACGAGCACTGCCACTTGTTTTTTGCCGTCAGCAACAGCTTTAAAGGCCGCTCGCATCGCCACTTCCGTCTTGCCATATCCCACATCTCCACAGATTAATCTGTCCATGGCTTTGGGCGATTGCATATCTTGTGAGATGGCAGCGATCGCTTGTAACTGATCTTCCGTTTCCACAAAGGGAAAGTCTTCTTGGAAGGAGCGCATATCTTGAGAATCAGCACCAAAAACATGACCACCTTGAATCACCCGTTCTGCATGCATGCGCAAAAGTTGATCGGCGTAGCCCATGATGGCTTGTTGTGCGTTTAAACGAGTGCGTTGCCATCGCGCGGTTCCCAATTGACTTAAGGTGGGCATCTCTTCTTTGACCCCAATGTAGCGACTGACTAAATGGGATTGGGAGACGGGGACGTAGAGTTTGCTATTGTCGGCGTACTCCAGCAGCATGTACTCAGTGAGAATGCCCTGATGATCAGGTCTTTTTTCTACACCTAAGTATTTTGCGATTCCATGATGGAAATGAACAACGACATCACCCGGAACAAGGGCGTGAAATTCTGAGGCTGGGGTGTGCGCTGTACTGCGCCATTTTTGTCTGCGAGGCTTGAGTCGATGTGTCAGCTCTGTCGTGGGGATTAAAGCAAAATTCGCATCGTCGATGACAAATCCACCTGAAAGGTAGCCTGTTGAAAAGTCGGTGTGTTGAGGAAGTTTGATCTCCTGTTGGTGCAGTCTTTCTTGCAAAGCGTGTTTTTCTGATTCGGTCGAACAAAGAAATTCGATATGAAGTTGGGCGTGGTGGGGCTGACCCAGGGTGTGGAGAATTTCATCTGCTGTGGCTGCTGCTTGGTTGTCTAACGAGGAGAAGTAATCACCAATGGGATGAAAAGGGTGTTTCCATCTCTTGGTCGAGATCGTTTGATTGAGGATCTGGAAAGAGAGAGGTTGTAATGGTTCTTTGCCAGTATAAAAAGCGCGTCCGGTTTTTTGTGACATGCGCACGTCGGATAGCTCTTCCACTTTTTGATGGGTCCAAAAATGGGTCACAAGGGGTTGTGCTTGCTGAAGAAAATCTTCGAAAGAGATGAAGTAAGAGGATTGAGCTCCCGGAAGAGACTTCAAAGCCACATAGCGATCTTCTAAGTTCAATAGATCGTTAAAAATGAGGAGGGTATTGGGTCCTAGATAATCGAGAAGAGAACACAGTGTTTTTTCTTTTTGCAATAGAGCAACTTCCGATGCCGATGAAAGGAAGAGTTCTTCCCGTTTGCCTGTCGACTTTTGGCTGATCGGATCAAAGGTGCGAATCTCTTCAAGCGTGTCGCCAAAAAACTCTAAGCGGTAAGGATCTGTAGAAGAAAGAGGAAAAAGATCGATGATGCCGCCACGTACAGCAAATTCTCCTTTATCTGCAACGAGTGGAACTTGTCTAAAGCCCAGTTCAGTTAAGAAAGCAGGAAGAGTACCAAATGAAAGTGTCTGATTTTTTTTCCATACATGACAGGTACTGTTCAACAACTTCTTGGAAGGAAGTTTCTGTAAGACAGCTTGTAGAGAAGCTAAGATAACATGGGGATGCTGTTGCGTCAGGATGCTGTTTAAAACCTCGAAACGCTTGCCCACGAGGTCGGGACTGGGTGGGATCTCTTCTCCGGGTAAAACTTCCCAAGAGGGAAAATCAACAACGCTTGGCAAAGAAAAATGAGCGAGATCATCATAGAGTTTGTCTTCGCTACTGCTGCTGATCACCAAAATGTTTTTTTTGGTCGCTTGTGCAATGAGAGAAATGAGGATTGCTTTAGAGGCATCCCAAAGTTGTTCGACAAGAAGCGTCTTCTCTTGTGAACACAAGGTCGAAAAAGTGATAAGAGAGGGACTGTTCTCTATTTTTTTGTTGCTAGCCATTGCTTTGCTTGCTCAAATGCTTGTGTCAACCCTTCTGGATGTTTACCACCAGCTTGAGCTTGTGTGTCCTTCCCTCCGCCACTTCCTTGGATGCAGGTGGCGATTTCTTTAACGAGTTGTACTGCTTGAATACCGCGCTGAGCGAGATCTTGTGAGACGCGGGCGATCAGTTGGCATTTACCCTCTTCCTTGACGCCGATTAAAATGACACCTGAGGGCAGTTGTGAGGCTAAGTCATCGACAAGCTCGCGCACAAGTTCGGCGTCAATGGTGACCGTTCCAGTAATCAGGCGAATCGAGCCAATGGTTTGCGTTTGTTGGAGAAGATCCTTAGCCAGTTGCTTAAGACCTGCGCGTTTAAATTGCTTGAGCTGTTGTGTGAGTTGTTTATTCTCTTCCACTAAAGCTGTTGTCCTCTCTACGAGTTTTGAGGGTGAGATCTTAAAAAGATCAGCGGCGTGTTGAGAGATATCTTCGAGTTCATACATGAAGTGCTCAGCCATTTTTCCCGTGAACGCTTCAATGCGTCGCACCCCAGCTGCTACACTGCCTTCTTTGGCGATTCTGAAAAGACCAATTGTTCCTGTTGCTTGAACGTGTGTGCCTCCGCAGAGCTCCTTTGAGTAATCGATATCAACCACGCGCACTTTGGAGCCGTATTTCTCGCCAAAAAATTGTTTGATTTCCTGATGCGTTTGCGCTTCATCATAGGGAATTTCGAATGTGTTGACAGGCGTGTTGTTCCGAATTTTTTCATTCACGAGCTCTTCCAAATGGCGGAGCTCTTCTTTGGTCGGAGCTTTATGGTGATTAAAATCAAAGCGCAAACGGTTGGGTTCAACGAGAGATCCTGCTTGATGGATATGAGAGCCAAAAACGCGCTGCAATGCCCAGTGCAGAAGATGAGTTGCCGTATGATTATTGGCGATGCGGCATCGACGCTCATGATCAATTTTAGCTAAGATGACATCTCCTACTTTGAGAGCTCCTTGACTCAGCCGACCCACATGGGCTGTTAAGCCTGAATAAGGAGATTGGCAATCCGTGACGTGAAAAGTGGCTGTAGCGTGAGTCAGTCTACCTGAGTCACCAACTTGACCTCCTTTTTCAGCATAGAAAGGTGTTTGGTTTAAAATGATCGTGGCTTCTTGTCCTTCTTGAAGAGCTGAAACAAATGCGCCATTCACAACGATGGCACTGACCTTGGCCTCCGCCTCTTCACACGTGTAGCCCACAAATTCTGTGGAGCCGTGTTGGGTGACAAAGTCTTTGTACACATTTTGTTGCACTTGTTGCCCTTCGACCACATGTGCGCTGCGTGAGCGTTCACGAGCTTGCTCTTCGAGCTGTTGATACGATTCTAGGTTGACTTGCAATCCGGTATCTTTAGCAATGAGCAGAACTTCTTCAAGAGGAAATCCATAGGTATCTTTAAGTTTAAAAGCGTCTTCCCCGGTGATTTGCTTTAGGGAACTTGTTTGCGCTTTTTCAATGATCGTATTGAGAATGTTACCACCGCGCTTTAAGGTGCGGATGAACGATTCTTCTTCTAAGGTTAATACCTCGGCAATTCTGTTCTGCGCATTGGAAAGCTCTCGGTAATCAGTTCCCATTTCACCAACGAGTTTGGGCAAGATCTTTGCCAAAAAAGGATCTTGCAATCCAAGAGTGCGTCCGTATCTAACAGCACGTCGTATCAGTTTGCGCAAGATGTACCCACGCTCGACATTGCTGGGTTGCGCGCCATCGGCAATAGCAAAGGAAAGGGCGCGGATGTGATCGGCGATCACGTGAAAAGCTGGTGCAGAGGGGTGATCGGCGTGATAGGGTTTACCAGATACTTGCTCAATCTGAGCAATGAGAGCGCGCAGGACGTCGGTAGCAAATACAGATTCGACGCCTAAACACAGCGAGACGACGCGTTCAAGACCTGCGCCGGTATCGATCGATTGTTTGGGAAGAGGTTGAAACGCTCCTGCCTGATCGCGGTTAAACTGCATGAAGACAAGATTCCAGAATTCTAAGAAACGGGTTCCGGCTTCATCTTCTTTTGGAGAAGTAGCAGATCCAAATTTATCTCCCTTATCGAAATATAGCTCAGAGCAAGGTCCGCAAGGTCCTGTATCTCCCATGGCCCAGAAGTTGTCCTTTTCTCCCATGCGCACAATTTTTTTCTCAGGGACAATCTTTTTCCACAACTCAAACGCTTCATCGTCTTCTTGGAAGATGGTGATCCAGATCTTCTCCGGATCAAATCGAAAGACCTCAGTTGAAACCTCCCAAGAAAAAGCAATTGCTTCCTTTTTGAAGTAATCGCCGAAGGAGAAATTGCCCAACATTTCGAAGAAAGTGAGGTGGCGAGAGGTATGTCCAACATTGTCTAAATCGTTGTGCTTTCCCCCGACGCGGATGCACTTCTGTGAGCTTGCAGCTCTCGTATAATCTCGATGGCTTTTTCCTAAAAATACATCTTTAAATTGATTCATTCCCGCATTGATAAATAGCAAAGTTGGGTCATCATGGGGGACTACAGAGGAGGAAGGGACAATGGCGTGCTGTTTATCTTTGAAGTACTTGAGAAAATTTCTTCTAATCTCTTGTGAAAGCATAGATCGGATCCGTAAAATAGAGAATGAGGTCAAAGTTACCATATTCGATGGGAAATGTCAAAATGACAATCGTTGAAACTGTGGCATTCTTTCTAAATGCAAAGGATTGATCCTTTGCCTTCCAGGAGAATCCTCTAGATGACTAGTAGGAAATTGTATGAGTTTTTTTCTACATTTCTTTAATTTAAAAGGATAAATAGTAAAAAATGAAATTTTGAATACAATGTTAATCACAGTTGTAATTAGGAGATTTAATAATGTCATTGTCCGGCTTAATTCCTTTAACTTTACAAGCGACAGCACAGCCAGAGTCTGTGCCTGCGCCTTCACAGGCTAAACCCAAACCCGCAACGACTGACATACAGGCTATCCCTAGCTCCGTTTTCGGACGGATATTAAGCTTCCTTCCTGCCCAACAAATAATTCGCGTCCATCATGTGTGCCGAGATTGGCGTAACCTACCTCTCGTCAACGATGGTTGTCTAGATCTTTCTGGACTGCGCAATTTATCGGATAGCGACCTTAAAACCATTCTTGATAAAGCAAGTGGTACTCGCATTACATCTATCAATCTATTTGAATGCGAGAAAATCACAGATGCTGGCCTTGCGCATCTATCAAAACTCACATCTCTAATCTCACTTAATCTAAAGGAGTGCGGTAAGATTACAGATGCTGGCCTTGCCCATCTAGTCACTCTCACATCTCTAATCTCACTTAATCTAAAGGGGTGCGATAACATCACAGATGCTGGCCTTGCCCATCTAGTCACTCTCACATCTTTAAGCTCACTTGATCTAAGTCGGTGCGAAAATATTACAGATGCTGGCCTTTCCAATCTATCAGAACTCACACTCTTAAGCTCACTTAATCTATGCTTTTGTAGAAACATCACAGATGCTGGCCTTGCCCATCTATCAAAACTCACATCTCTAATCTCACTTGATTTATATGGGTGCCATAACATCACAAATGCTGGCCTTGCCAATCTAGTTACTCTCACACTCTTAAGCTCACTTGATCTAAGCGTGTGCGATAATATCACAGATGCTGGCCTTGCCAATCTATCAAAACTCCCACTCTTAAGCTCACTTAATCTAAGCTGGTGTGATAAGATTACAGATGCTGGCCTTGCCCATCTAGTAACTCTCACATCTCTAAGTTCACTTGATCTAAGAGGATGTGATAATATCACAGATGCTGGCCTTGCCCATCTATCAAAATTCAAATCTCTACGCTTATTTCAACTGTATGCTTTGGATTACCTAGATGAGCCGGGGTTTACCTTTGATACTCGGCCAATAGCTTTTAAGGCGAAAAATTGATTCCTGTCCAATAGCTCTTGTAAGCCAAAAGGGGGCGATCAATGGGAAAAAAGCATCGCTTTAATGATCTAGCACGGTTTAGGCTAGCTATGATCGAGGTGATCAAAAATCGCGTTCTCCCAGCTAAATGATGTATACTACGCTCGCTAACAACGGAAAACATAGAAATTTGGCTTCTGATGTCCCTGAAGAGGGTCTAGCGTGTTCACAAAGGATGTAGCTAAAACAGAACCTAAGATACTCGAAGCTATACTCAATAAGGGCCCGCCGAAGCTGCAGGAGAATAGAGCAATGTGTCTTCCTAATAAGGATCGATCCATTCCATGCTGTTGAGCAAAAGAGGCGAGAAGAGGTCGTATTTTTGCTTCTATAAGTGATCCAATAGCAGCTATTACTCCTGCAATGATCCCCATTGCGGGATTGAAACCACTAATCACTGTCGTCACAGCACCTGAGATCAAGGCGCTTGTACCGGCTGTTTTCACTTCTTGGGGAAGGTCGTTATAGAATTTCTTTACGCTGTTTTCTAAGGATGTCCAAGTTGTTGCTGGCATGAGCTTCTCTCTTTAAGTTTTCAAAAAATTATCGTTGTTTTGGATTAAATGATCATCTAAAAAATGAGGAAATCTTTCTAAAAAGTCGATGACAAGCGTATGATTTAAGCTTTGAAATATAAATGTGGAGAAAGCGACATGGATGCAGAGTTAAAAAAGCAATTGGGAAAGATTGCGAACACAGTCAGAGAACTCTCGATGGAAGCGGTGCAAAAAGCGGATTCGGGTCATCCTGGATTGCCGATGGGCTGTGCGGAGTTTGGTGCTTTTTTATACGGAGTTCTTCTACGTCATAATCCCAAAAATCCCAAATGGCTTAATCGAGATCGGTTTGTCCTTTCAGCCGGGCATGGCTCGATGTTTCTGTATTCCCTTTTGCACTTAAGTGGCTTTGATCTCTCTATGGATGAGATCAAGCGGTTTCGCCAGATACATTCTAAAACTCCTGGGCATCCTGAATATCATATTACGCCCGGAGTGGAAGCCACAACTGGCCCCTTGGGACAAGGAGTCGGAAATGCTGTCGGACAAGCGTTGGGCTTAAAGCTGCTGGGAGCGAGATTTAATAGTTCGGGATATCCGCTGTTTTCAGCGAAGGTTTATTGCTTAGCTGGAGACGGCTGCATCATGGAAGGGGTTTCCTCGGAGGCATCTTCATTTGCAGGTCATTTAGGGTTAGACAATCTCATCTTAATTCACGATGCCAATAAGGTCACACTGGATGGCTTTTTAGCTGAATCCTGCTCGGAAGATACAAAAATGCGTTACCAAGCTTATGGTTGGGAAGTGTACGAGGTGGATGGTTATGATTTTGATGCGATGGAAAAAGTGTTTTTTCACCTGCGCGATCATCAGACGAAGCCCGCCTATGTGATGTTGCACACTGTGATCGGAAAAGGATCTCCTAACAAAGCCGGCACGCATAAAGTGCATGGTTCTCCTCTTGGCGTTGAAGAAGTGAAAGCCACTAAAAAAGCTTTGGGACTTCCAGAGGAAGAATTTTATGTGCCGCAATCAGTTCACAATTTTTTTGAACAAAAACTTCCTAAGGATGCCGCTCTCGAACAAAAATGGAAGGAGATGTTGCGCAACTGGTCTGAAGGCAAACCTGAACAGTATCAGATGTTCATGCAGATGGTAGAAAAGAGATTGCCTGCAGATCTCGAAGCTCAGCTTGCAAAAATTGAGATCAAAAATCCGATTGCAACACGCAGCTCTTCGCAAGTTATATTGAATACATTAGGTGAGATCTTGCCCCAATTGATTGGTGGGTCCGCTGATTTGTCCGGTTCGGATATGACAATGATGAAAAAATTTCCTCTGATTGCCAAAGGGGACTTTTCTGGAAGAAACATCAAATACGGCATTAGAGAATTTGGGATGGCTACTGCAGCCGCTGGGTTAGCAGAAACTGACATGATCGTCCCTTACATTGGCACATTTCTGACGTTTTCCGATTACATGAGAAATGCAATTCGTTTAGCCGCGTTATCTCGAATTCAGGTGATCTATCAGTTCACGCATGATTCCATTTTCTTAGGCGAAGATGGCCCGACTCATCAGCCGATCGAACATTTAGCAGCCTTGCGCGCTATGCCCTTTTTACGGGTGATTCGCCCAGCGGATAATCACGAAATGAAGATGGCATGGCTTGCTGCCTTGCGTTACCGAGGACCTACTGCCTTAGTGTTATCCCGTCAGGCTTTACCAGAAATCGCAGGATGCCGCGTTTCTTATGATCAAGGTATGGGAAAAGGGGCTTATATTGTCAAAAAGGAAGAGGGAAAACCCCACTTTACACTCATCGCTACAGGTTCGGAATTATCGCTGGCCATGGATGTGGCAACAGCGCTTGAAAAAATTGGGAAATCAGTTCGCGTTATTTCGATGCCTTGCTGGGAAATTTTTGAAGAGCAGAGCGATGATTACAAGCGTCAAGTGATTGGTGGCGACTTGGGTAAACGCGTCAGCATCGAAGCGGCAGTGACCTTTGGATGGTCGAAGTGGATTGGCCCAGAGGGGATCTCTATTGGCATGGAAACTTATGGTGAATCAGCGCCTCAAAGTGATTTAGCTGCAGAGTTTGGATTTAATGTAGATAGCATCCTGGATCGTTTGCTTTCATGAACTCTTTGTTGCTTGATGCTCTTGAGTGTAAAAATGTGCAGCGCCCTCCCGTGTGGTTGATGAGACAGGCTGGGCGCTACATGCCTCAGTATCGAGCTTTGCGTCAACATCACACGCTCTGGGAGATGTTCCATCGCCCTGATTTGGCTGCACAAGTGACGATGTTGCCCATCGATTTATTGGGTGTTGATGCTGCGATTTTATTTTCTGATATCTTAGTCATCGCAGAGTGTCTGGGACTTCACGTCGAATTTCCCGAAAAAGGGGGACCTCGCGTTATCCCTTCTCTTTCTACGAAAGAGCAGATCGACGCTCTTCCCCTCCTCAATGTGGCCAAGACATTAGACTATGTCATGGAAACCATCAGACGCGTGCGAGGTCAACTCGATGTGCCGTTGATTGGTTTTTGCGGAGGCCCCTTTACTGTGGCTACCTACTGCATCGATCCCACCAGTAAAGAGAAGACGCTGGAATGGATAGAGAAAGATCCGATGAGTGTTCACACGTTATTAAAAAAATTAACGACCGTGTCGATTGAGTACTTAACTCTGCAAGTGCAAGCAGGTGTTCAAGTCGTACAGATTTTTGATTCGTGGGCCAATGTGTTATCCGACACCCACTTTCAAGAATTTTGCACGCCTTATCTCGAGCAGATGATTCGTGCGATCAAGCCCTTGGTCCCCGTGATCATTTTTTGTCGCAATGCGAGCCAAAGGTGTCGAGAATTAAGCGCTTTGGTTCCTAGCTGTGTCAGCTGCGATGAGCATATGCCTTTAGCCGAGTTGAGAAAAAAAGTTCCTTATCCCATCGCTTTGCAAGGGAATCTCTCACCCGAACTGCTCAAACGCCCTTTACCTGAAATTCAGGAACACGTGGAGAATTTGTTGAGTGCCATGAAGGGAGATCGCGGCTTTATTTTCAATTTGGGACACGGTGTGCTGCCAGATATTCCTTTTGAACACGTGAAGTATTTGGTTCAACTGATCCAAGCTTAAGAGGTCTGTATGGTTACAGCTGCAAATACCCGTATCTATGTTAATCAAGGACATGGTGAGGTCCAGTTTCACACGGATGCAAACAATGCATTGTCTGTTGAGATCAGAACAAAAAATCTTTTCATGCGATCGGTGATGATGAACGACTTGGGACACATCACTTCTCTTTTTGGAAACCCACAAGTGATGGCCAAATTTGCCACGGGTCTGACGATAAATATGATGCAAGTATACGAGCGAATGAAGGTGTGGATCAAGCGATGGGCTGAACGAGATCCTTATAGTCCCATGGCTGTCTACCATAAAGACACTAATCAATTTGTAGGATTGATCTCGCTGGGACATGGAGATCGACCTGGTGAATCTGAGATAGCATTTCTTCAAGTTAGTCCCAATTGGAACAAAGGATATGGCTCTGAAGCGGCTAAGGCAATGGTTAAAGCTTTTGCACCGGCTACAGTCCGTGAAGGATTCAAACTAGAAGGAAAACCCCTCACCAAGATTGTGGCTACGGCGCGTCCTGATAATCCAGCGAGCTGTAAAATTCTTGAGAAATTGGGGATGCATCTTGATAAAAAAGAGCATAAGTTTGGAGCTCTTCGAAACCATTATTCTTTAGATCCCAATGCAGCTCAAGAAACAATCATTTGCACAGTATCTGCACTATTGCTGCAATGGTTAAACTGTTTCTCTATGACACTCTATTCGATGTACCGATCTTTAGCTACTTTGGGTGGTCGTGTCAGTTGTTCAGTTCAATCTGCTTAAGAGGCAATTATTACACAGGTGGGGACAAGGACACGCAGTGCTTCATCCCCAATTTTCTAGGATCTACTCTCGTGGGCGTATTTTGGTGAGATGTTAGCCTCAACCCCTACCCTCCCGAACGCGTACCTCTTAAACGAAGTAATGGAGGGAATAAGCGCTTTTTTTTGTAAGCAATAAAAGCGCGTCATTATAGTTTTTTGCATGCGCATCTTCGTCTAAGAGGATTGGACTAATAACATTATCAAGTATGCGTTTTTCAGCTTCGCTATGATTAAATGTTATAAATTCAAGAGGACTTTTACGGTCTGGACTTAAGATATCCGTACGAGCGCCATGATCTAGGAGCAATCTAATAGAATCAATATCTCTTCTTAAACAAGCAATATGTAATGGAGTCAATCCAAATTTATTAATTGCGTTTACATCAGCCCCTCTTTTAATTAATTCCTTTGTTAGCTCGATATTGGGTATATTTAAACGATTAAAGTCAGCGTCAAAAAAGGTATATCCTTTAGCAATAGTCATGTGCAAAGGTGTATTATTATTGGACTTGTCTTTCACGCTTAAAGCATCTTGAGAACTATGTTGGATGAGTGCCAGGGCAGTTTCATTTTGTGCATTGGCAATAGCCCAATGCAGCGCTGTATTTCCATAAACACCATCCTGTCCTTGAATACTCAAATTGATGCCGTGTTTCTGTAATATGGGAATAAATTTTGCAGAGCCTGTTTTTCCAATCAGGTGGACAATCGTTTCGCCGGTCTGATAGCGTACAGTTCCATCAGGTGCTACTTTTGTAGTAGGATAGTTGAGCAATTCTTCTCTTCCAGTAATTCTCTCTTCAAATTGTTGCAAGTGCTCAGGAGTGATTTCTCCTCCGTAAATTAGGTCCATTAAAGGTTTTTGGAATTCGTGCAACTTAACTAATTCTTTTTGCGAAAGAGGCTGTTCTGATTTTTTAGATATACTTGAACTTGTAGGGGATTGTGGAATTTCTTTATGTGTTAATGGGTCAGAAGACGATTTAGGAGGGGGTGCATTGAAAATATTTTTTGTAACCAGCATTGGAATTGAATCTTCACTTTTTTGAAGCCCCCCTGCACCTGGTTTTTCAGATGGTTGTGGCGGGATGACTTCTTGTGATGGTATAGCTTTGGTTTTGGTGGTGGGGGCAGGACCTCTGATGATGGTCCATAACATTGGGGCGATCTGGGTAAACTGGTTAACGAAAAATGTCATCGTTTTATCCTGTTAAATATGATTAATATTATTTATATAATATTAATTTTATCTATTTTATTATTTATTGTAAATTTTTTTGCAACTTTGTAGCCGTTAAATTAAAATGTCACCTTTCCGTTAAATAGAAATGTCACTTTTGTTAACCAAAAGTAATTGGTACTTAAGAGGTGACAAGAATGGAAGGACGCTTTTTATGAGTAATAAGGAGCTAAGTCATTTAGCAGTAATGACAAAGCTGCATGAAAGACGGTTAACAATATCGCAAGCATCTGAATATTTAGGACTTAGCAATAGGCAGGTCAAACGGCTCTCTAAACGATTAAGAACGGGGCGAAAGGGCTGATTTCCAGGCAGGTGGGACAAGGACACGCAGTGCTTCGTTCCCCCCGTATGAGGCAAGCGGCAAGAACCCGAAAATCGACAGAACTTTCATTTCGAAAGAGATCTAAAGTCGAGCTAATTTTGCAATTACCTCAATAGTCTCAACGATAGAATCATTATCTCCTCCATATGCTACTAACAGATGGCAGAAATGAAACGCTCCTTGGTATTGATTGATGAGGAGCTCCACCATCTGTGATGTTTTGGAACCATCATAGATCAAGTGATTTTAGAGTTGTGAACTTTGATAGATTATAAATGCCAGCATTTTCTATCTGTGATCGTTACGTACTGGTGGAGATCAAGTGAACTTAAGGGTGTGGGAGTTTCTAGATGATGAAAGTAATCACCTGTGATGTTGTTGCACCCGAGTAGAGAGACTGAGGTTAGAAATGTGAGTTCTGATAGATAGGCAAGACCAACATCTGTAATCTTAGTGCACCAACATAGATCAAGTGAGCTTAAAGATTTGAGTTCTGATAGATAGGCAAGGCCAACATCTGTAATCTTAGTGCACCAATGTAGATCAAGTGATCTTAAAGATTTAAGTTCTGATAGATGGGCAAGGCCAACATCTGTGATCTCTTTGCACGAGTTGAGATTAAGTGATGTTAGAGATGTGAGTTTTGATAGATGGGCAAGGCCATCATCTGTGATCTCTTTGCACGAGTTGAGATTAAGTGATGTTAGAGATGTGAGTTTTGATAGATGGGCAAGGCCAGCATCTGTAATGCGGCTGCAATAACTGAGATTAAGTGAGTTTAGAGATGTGAGTTTTGATAGATCGGCAAGGCCAGCATCTGTGATCTCTTTGCACGATTTTAGATTAAGTGATGTTAGAGATGTGAGGTTTGATAGATCGGCAAGGCCAGCATTTGTAATGTCTGCGCACAAATATAGGTCAAGTGAGTTTAGAGATTTGAGTTTTGATAGATGGGCAAGGCCAACATCTGCGAGATTATAGCAGTTTCTTAGATTCAGTGAGCTTAAAGATGTGAGAGTTACTAGATGGGCAAAGCCAGTACCTGTGATCTTTGAGCACTTGTTTAGATTAAGTGATGTTAGAGATGTGAGTCTTGATAGATCGGCAAGACCAGCATCTGTAATGTCATAGCAGTCACTTAGATCAAGTGATGTGAGAGAGGTAAGCTTTGAAAGATGTTTTAATCCTTGATTTGTGAGTTTAGTGCATCCGCTCAAATTGATTGATTGGATTTCAGCTCCTTTGAGTTGTTCCAGAATGGTTTGTAGTTGATCGTCTGATAAATTTTTATAGCCTGATAAGTCTAAATGGTGACTGCGGAAGGGCACGTGTCTCCAAGCGCGGCAGGTCAATCGCACTGATTGCAGTTCTTTTGGATCTGAAAGGAAAGTTAATACATGTGCCATAACATCCTTAATAGGCAATGAGCCAATTGTCACTGGTTTAGAAGAAGTTTTAGATGGCACAACTACAGACGATACAGCTGCAGGCCGTGTGGAGGATAAGTTCAAGGGGGCTAAAACTAGTGATGATGCTGAAGATACAGAAGATGATGCTGAGGTCATAATTTTCCTTTAGTTTTTATTATATGATTCAATTTTATTATTGTTTTATGTTACTAATCTTTTCTATTTTAAGTCAATTCTTTTTAAAATTTTTATTTTATTATTATAATTTTAAGTTCCCAAGACAAATGAATGCCCTCCTGCTAGAGGGCGGGTTTAACGGTCAGAAAAGTTAAACCATCTTGAAAATTAACTGTATAGAAATTGCAGGATCGCTCAAAGCAAACTCGAATATAAAGTAATTTCTTAAAAAAAGCGGAAACAGAAAAAGCTTCATCCAAGCAGATTCAACACAAAAAGAACACTTCTTCTTTCCTCTCTATGGGCGGTTTGTTAAAATGCTTGAATTAATGGTGTTAGAAATGTGCATACATTTCTTTAATTTAAAGTAATAAATAATAAAAATTTTTTAGTGTTTAAATGATGTGAAATTGTATGTATAATGCTAATTATAATTACAATTGGGAGATTTAACCATGTCACTATCCGGATTAGTTCCTTTAACTTTACAAGCATCAGCACAGTCAGTAGCTGTGCCGACCCCTTCACAACCTACACCTAAACCCGCAACGACTGGCATAAAGGCTATCCCTAGCGAGATTTTCGAACGTATATTAAGCTTTCTTCCTGCCCGAGAAATAATTAGCATCCGTCCTGTATGCCAAGAGTGGTGTAACCTATCTCTTGTCAACGAAGGCTGTCTAGATCTTTCTGGACTGCGCAATTTATCGGATAGCGACCTTAAAGCCATTCTTGATAAAGTAAGTAGCACTGACATTACCTCTATCAATCTATCTAATTGCAAGGACATCACAGATGCTGGCCTTGCCCATCTAGTAAATCTTACACTCTTAAGCTCGCTTAATCTAAGCGGGTGCAATAAGATCACAGATGTTGGTCTTGCTTATTTATTAAAACTAACACGCTTAAGCTCACTTGATCTAAGCCGGTGCGATAAGATCACAGATGTTGGCCTTAGCTATCTATCACAACTCCCACTTTTAAGCTCACTTGATCTAAGCCGGTGCAATAAGATCACAGGCGCTGGCTTTGATCATCTAGTATCTCTCACGCTCTTAAGTTCACTTCGTTTAATTTGGTGCTATAACATCAGAGATACTGACCTTCCCCATTTATCAAAACTCACACGCTTAAGCTCACTTGATCTAAGCGGATGCTATGATATTACAGATGCTGGACTTGCCCATCTAGTAACTCTCACCCGCTTAAATTCCCTTAGTCTAAGAGAGAACGATAAGATCACAGATGCAGGTCTTAGCTCTCTATCAACACTCACACTTTTAAGCTCACTTAATCTCAACAGGTGCAATTGGATCACAGGTGCTTGCTTTGATCATCTAGTAACTCTCACACTCTTAAGTTCACTTGATCTAAGCGAGTGCTATAACATTGAAGATGCTAGCCTTGCCCATCTAGTAGCTTTCCCACTCTTAAGCTCACTTAATCTAAGAGGGAGCTACAACGTCACAGATGATGGCTTTGTCCATCTATCAAAACTCCCACTCTTAAGCTCACTTGATCTAAGCGAGTGCTTTAACATGAGAGATGATGGCTTTGTCCATCTATCAAAACTCACACTCTTAAGCTCACTTAATCTAGCCTGGTGCGCTAAGATCACAGGTGCTGGCTTTGTTCACTTATCAAAACTTCTACTCTTAAGTTCACTTAATCTAAGAAGGTGCGGAATTATCACAGATGCTAGCCTTGCCCATCTATCAAAACTCCCACTCTTAAGCTCACTTAATCTAAGAGAATGCTATAGGATCACAGATGCTGGCCTTGCCTATCTGGAAACTCTCACTTCTTTAAGCTCACTTCAACTAGATGGTTCTGAGATTACCTCAGGTGCTGCAAAAGCTTTTAAGGAGAAACTCGGCATTCATGGATAGAGTGGATGATTACATCTACATGCTAATTATAATTACGATTGGGAGATTTAACAATGTCATTATCCGGCTTAGTTCCTTTAACTTTACAAGCGACAGCGCAGCTAGCATTACCATCTATGCCTACCCCTTCACAACCTACACCTAAACCCGCAACGACTGGCATAAAGGCTATCCCTAGCGAGATTTTCGAGCGTATATTAAGCTTCCTTCCTGCTCAACAAATAATTCGCATCCGTCCTGTATGCCAAGAGTGGTGTAACCTATCTCTTGTCAACGAGGGCTATCTAAATCTTTCTGGCATGCCCAATTTATCGGATAGCGACCTTGAAACCATTCTTGGTCAAGCAAGTAGCACTCACATTACTTCTATCAATCTATCTAATTGCAAGAACATCACAGATGCTGGCCTTGCCCATCTAGTAAATCTCACACTCTTAAGCTCACTTAATCTAAGCGGGTGCGATAAGATCACAGATGCTAGCCTTGCCCACCTATTAAAACTCACACGCTTAAGCTCACTTGATCTAAGTCAGTGCAATAAGATCACAGATGCAGGCCTTGTCCATCTATCAAAACTCACACTTTTAAGCTCACTCGATCTAAGCGGATGCTATGATATTACAGATGCTGGCCTTGCCCATTTAGTAACTCTCACACGCTTAAACTCACTTAATCTTAGAGCGAACGATAACATCAGAGATGCAGGCCTTAGCTCTCTATCAAAACTCGCATGCTTAAGCTCACTAAATCTAAACAGGTGCAATCATATCACAGGAACTTGCTTTGATCATCTAGGAACTCTCACACTCTTAAGTTCACTTGATCTAAGCGAGTGTTATAACATTAGAGATGCTAGCCTTGCCCATCTAGTAGCTTTCCCACTCTTAAGCTCTCTTAGTCTAAGAGGGAACTATGTCACAGATGATGGCTTTGTACATCTATCAAAACTTCCACTCTTAAGCTCACTTGATCTAAGCGAGTGCTATAGATTGGGAGATGATGGCTTTGTCCATCTATCAAAACTCACACTCTTAAGCTCACTTAATCTTAGCTCGTGCTTTACGATCACAGGTGCTGGCTTTGTTCATCTATCAAAACTTCCACTCTTAAGCTCACTTAATCTAAGAAAGTGCAGAATTATCACAGATGCTAGCCTTGCCCATCTATCAAAACTCCCACTCTTAAGCTCACTTAATCTAAGAGAGTGCTATAGGATCACAGATGCTGGCCTTGCCCATCTGGAAACTCTCACTTCTTTAAGCTCACTTCAACTAGATGGTTCTGAGATTACCTCGGGTGCTGCAAAAACTTTTAAGGAGAAACTCGGCATTCATGGATAGAGTAGATGATTACATCTACAGGTTAATCATAATTACAATTGGGAGATTTAACAATGTCATTATCCGGATTAGTTCCTTTAACTTTACAAGCAACAGCGCAGCCGGGATTACCATCTGTGCCTACCCCTTCACAACCTACACCTAAACCCGCAACGAGTGGCATAAAGGCTATCCCTAGCGAGATTTTCGAACGCATATTAAGCTTCCTTCCTGCTCAACAAATAATTCGCATCCGTTCTGTATGCCAAGAGTGGTGTAACCTATCTCTTCTCAACGAGGGCTGTCTAGACCTTTCTGGACTGTCCAATTTATCGGATAGCGCTTTTAAAGCCATTCTTGATAAAGCAAGTGGTACTCCCATTACCTCCATCAATCTATCTAATTGCAAGAACATCACAGATGCAGGTCTTGCCCATCTAGTAAATCTCACACTCTTAAGCTCACTTAATCTAAGCGGGTGCTATCGGATCACAAATGCTGGCCTTGCCCATTTATCAACACTGACATCTTTAAGCTCACTTAATCTAAGCTGCTGCGGAAGCATCAAAGATGCTGGCCTTGCCCATCTATCAAAACTCACACGCTTAAGCTCACTTGATCTAAGCCGGTGCGGAAACATCACAGATGCTGGCCTTGCCCATCTAGTATCTCTCACACTCTTAAGCTCACTTCATTTAATCTGGTGCTATAGCATCACAGATGCTGGCCTTGCCCATTTATTAAAACTCACACGCTTAAGCTCACTTGATCTAAGCCGGTGCACTAAGATCACAGATAGTGGTCTTGCTCATCTATCAAAAATCGCATCCTTAAGCTCACTTAATCTAAACTGGTGCAGTAGGATCACAGATATTGGTCTTGCTCATCTATCAAAAATCGCACTCTTAAGCTCACTTAATCTAAGAGAGTGCTTTAAGATCACAGGTGCTGGCCTTGCCCATCTAGAAACTCTCAGATCTTTAAGCTCACTTGAACTAGATGGTTCTGGGATTACTTTTGGTGCTGCAGAAGCTTTTAAGGAGAAACTCGGCATTGAGGAATAGAGTGGATGATTACATCTACCTGCTAGCTGATTAGTAGGAAATTATTCTGTACTACAGCGTTTAAAACCTGAAAATCCAATTTGTTTTTTTTGTCAACTGATGCATAATCGATCGGTTTTCAACAAAGGGAAGGTGATGGGACAGAAAAAGTGTCGAGTGATTGGTGTTGCAAGTGGATGGGGAGCTCAAATCAGAACGTGTGAAGAGGGCCCTGATTATTTAAAGCAACTTGGTTGCCTTGACCTTTTGCGTCACCAAAAGATAGTCATTGAAGGATGGGATACTGTTTATCCCACGATCAGATTCCGCGATCAGAATATCCCCCTTTCAGAAGTGCTACCTCTCATTACGGATTTGAATCAGAGAGTAGTGGATCAAGTAAAAAATGCTATGCATCTCGGTTGCTTTCCGATTGTCATTGGCGGAGATCATGGCAATGCCGTGGGGACATGGAATGGGGTTGCACGAGCCCTTCCTGATGCGCCCTTGGGGTTGTTGTGGATCGATGCTCATATGGACGCCCATACTTCTGAGACGACTCCATCGGGTGCTTGGCATGGCATGCCCCTTGCTGCCTTATTGGGCTATGGTCGCAAAGAACTCTCGGAACTCACTTCTAAACAGCCGATTGTCAAGCCTGAGCATGTCTGTTTAATCGGAACGCGCTCTTATGAATCGGGAGAAGCGGATCTGCTCAAAGAGCTCAAAGTGAAAATTTATTTCATGGAAGAGGTTGCTGATCGGGGATTTTCAGTCGTGCTTAAAGAGGCAATCGCTCATGTGAATCGCGGCACGCAAGGCTATGGTGTGAGTTTAGATGTCGATGTGGTTGATCCCAGTGAAGCTCCAGGAACTGGTTGTTTTGAACCTGGAGGGATTGCTGCTAAGGATCTACTGCAGGGATTATCGCTTTTTCAAGGCGATGAACGATTGAAAGCGTTTGAGCTTGTCGAATTCAACCCAAGTCGAGATCGCGATAACATGACAGCACATCTTTGCCAACAGATCTTATCAGCTGTTCTGAGAGGAACTACCGAGGCAATTGCAAAATTCCATGCCACAGCAAAATCGCCCTTTTGAGCCATTTTGCCACCCCATCCCCGAGCCCTACTCGCTTGGAGTATGTGCTCGGGGATGGGGCACAGCCGCTTAAGCGGCTGGCAAACTGACTCAAAATCATCGATTTTTCTGGATCGGGGAGTTTTGCAATTGCCTCTACCATTTAGCAAAAGGGGGCATTGAACAGAGAATGGCATCGGGATTGCCTCCAGACAGAAAGCCAAATTTTGTACCGCGGTCGTACAGGAGATTGAATTCCACGTAATGCGCACGTTGGGAGAGTTGTGTCTCTTTATCTTCAGAAGTATAGGGGAGATGAACGCGCCGTTCGTAGATCGGCATGATGGCATTCAAAAAAGTCGTTCCAATGTATTTCCATAGCGCATAGTCTTTTTCAAAGGTGCCTGTATTATAGTGATCAAAAAAGATGCCTCCAACACCTCGTTCTTTATGGCGGTGGGGAATATAGAAGTACTCTTTGGCTTGTTGCGAAAATTTCGAGTAGAGATGGGGATCGAACTGATCAAGTGCCTCTTTGGCAACCTGATGAAAATGTGTTGTATCTTCTGAGTTGGGAAAACCCATGGGCGTGAGATCATAACCTCCACCAAACCAATGTGCATGTGCTGTTTCAATGTAGCGGATGTTAAAATGAACCGTAGGAGCAAAGGGATTGTGCATGTGAGTGATTAAACTAACTCCTGTGGCAAAAAAAGGTCCTTGTGCTTCTTGAGTTGGAAACCGATCACCCACAATTTCAGAAAAATTAACCGCCGCTTTTTCGAAAATTTGACCCTTTAAAAGCGCGATCTCTCCGCCTCCAACACCCTTTTGGTACTTCCAAGGATATCTCTGGAAGCGATCTTGGATTTCAAGATGCTCAAAATACGAGATAATCGTGGCACGCAATTCTTTCAGAAAGTGGGTAATCTCAGTTTTTCGATCCACAATTGTTTCTTTTTTTTTATTTTGAAAATCCATTACACTCCCTCATTCGAAAAACAACGCTGTTGTAACAATGAAAAAAAAACAAATTATCATTATTGGCGGTGGTATTTCTGGCCTTTCTACAGCTTGGTACTTAAGTCGTACCACGCAGCCCATTGAGATCCTTCTGTTAGAAAAAAGTTCTCGTTTTGGTGGTTGGTTGCACACTGATCATACGAAAGGATTTCATTTCGAGAAAGGCCCTCGTACATTCAAAGTGGATAAGTCTCCTTCGACCATGCAATTGATCCAAGAACTCGGTTTAGAAAATGAGTTGATCTGGTCGCAATCCAAACCTCATCATCGCTATTTATGGCATGAAAAGGAGTTGCATCGTTTTCCAACTAACCCTATTTCCTTTTTTATGTCACCTCTGACCAAAGGATTTCTAAAGGCAGCTTTTACCGAATGGAGACGTCCGGGTAAGGAAGGGGATGAGACCGTGTATGAATTTGTCCTACGCCGTTTCAATTACGATGTAGCGCGTCTGTTTTTTGATCCTCTAGTGGTGGGCATTTTCGGCGGGGATATTCGCAAGATTTCTGTTAGAGCGTGTTTCCCGATGCTCAAGTCATGGGAAGAGCAGTATGGATGCGTCACAAAAGGGTTTTGGCATCACTGGAAAAAAAAGAAGGAGATCTCTTCTTGTTCTGAACACGTTCCAGGATTGCCTTTATCTGCCATCTTTTCATTCAAGCAAGGAATCGAGCAACTCACCCAGCGCTTATTAGCTCAAACTCCCCTTACTTGTCATTCCGGACAAGAAATCCAGGGGATTTCACGAGATGAGGAGGGATTTGAAGTGCATTCACAAACGAGAACTTACAGAGCAGATGCAGTCTTTTGCGCTTTGCCAGTGAGAGAGGCAGCAGAACTGTTTCAACAGTGTGTTCCAGAAATCGCACGTGAGCTACATCGCGTTCCCTCCGAAGGGATTACGGTGGTTAATGTGGGGTATGATCACTCCGTATTACCGGTGCAGGGGTTTGGATACTTGACACCTACCTATTCTCATGAGGATGTTCTCGGTGTTGTGTTTGATTCCTCAGTTTTTCCTCAGCTTAATCGCCATGCACAAGAGACGCGATTGACCATCAAATTAGAAGACAAAGGTAAGAGTGAAGCATGGTCCATTGATGCAGCTTTAAAAGGAATTAGGAAGCACCTCAATATTTCACAAAATCCTACAGCCATTTCATTTAAAAGAAACATACGCGCCATTCCTCAATATGGAGTCGGCCATTTAGACAAGATGGCGGCTCTTAAAGAAGATCTTTCAAAAAAGATGCCCGGTTGTTTTTTGGTGGGAAATTACCTCACGGGAGTGAGCGTAGATCAATGCATAGCCCGAGCAAAACAAGCCGTATCAGAATGGCTTCTGACTATTTGAGGCAATTGCAAAATTCTCCGCCCCAGAAAAAGCGATGATGTTGGCTCAAAAGGGCGATTTTGCTGGGGCGGAGAGTTTTGCGCCTCCAAGAGAATCTTCTAACTGATTTCTTATTCTAGATTTACAATTGCATTTCTTTAATTTAAATTAATCAATAATAATAAAAAGTTTTAATGTTTAAACAAAACGCATCTATAGATATAATATTAATTATAGTTGAAATTAGGAGATTTAACAATGGCATTATCCGGCTTAGTTCCTTTAACTTTACAAGCGACAGTGCAGCTACCTGTGCTTACCCCATCACAAGCTACACCTAAATCCGCAATGACTGGCGTAGAGGCTATATCTAGCGCCGTTTTTGAATGTATATTCACCTCTTTTCCTGCTCAACAAATAACTCCCGTTGATCAAGTATGCCAAGATTGGTGTAAGCTATCTCTCGTCAACCACGGCTGTCTAGATCTTTCTGGACTGCCCAATTTATCGGATAGAGATCTTAAAACCATTCTTGATAAAGCAAGTGGTACTTGCATTACCTTTATCAATCTATCTAATTGCAAGAAGATCACAGATGCTGGTCTTGCCCATCTAGAAACTCTCACACTCTTAAGCTCACTTAATCTAACAGAGTGCACAAACATCACAGATGCTGGGCTTGCCCATCTATCAAAACTCACACGCTTAAGCTCACTTAATCTAAGCTGGTGCTATAACATCACAGATGCTGGGCTTGCCCATCTATCAAAACTCACACTCTTAAGCTCACTTAATCTAAGCCAGTGCTATGATATCACAGATGCTGGGCTTGCTCATCTATCAAAACTAACACTCTTAAGCTCACTTATTCTAAACTGGTGCTGCTATCACATCACAGATGCTGGCCTTGCCCATCTATCAAAACTCACACTCTTAAGCTCACTTGAGCTAGGCTGGTGCAAAAACATCACAGATGCTGGTCTTGCCCATCTATCAAAACTCACACTCTTAAGCTCACTTAATCTAAGCTGGTGCTTTAAGATCACAGATGCTGGGCTTGCCCATCTATCAAAACTCACACTCTTAAGCTCTCTTGATCTAAGAGAGTGCGTTAAAATCACAGATGCTGGCCTTGCCCATCTAGTAGCTCTCACATCTCTAATCTCACTTCAACTAGATGATTCGTGGGGGGTTACCTTTGATGCTGCAAAAGCTTTTAAGAAGAAATTGATTCCTGCTGCATTTAAAGACCCTGCATTTAGAGATAAAGTAGATTATTACATCTACATGCTGGCTTCACAGCCCAAAGGAGGCGATGAATGGGGAAAAAAGAACCGTTATTTTGATGTTGATCGTCTAAAATTAGCACAAGCACTTGCTACTTTGAAAGTATCATTTCCAGCCTTTTTTGAAGAGCTATCGATTGCCCCTTTGCTCGATCTCATCAATCAACCAAGCTTTACGACTCAGCAAATTGATCCGTTATTGGACAAGTTGCCGGAGGAAACAGGAAATGCCATTTTTGATCAAGTCTATCAACTAGCTCCTGAGCCAAAAGGGGGCGATCAATGGGGGAAAAAGCATCGCTTTGATGATCCAGCAAGGTTTAGGCTAGCTGTGATCGAGGTGATTAAAAATCGCGTTCTCCTAGCTAAGTGATGTAACTAAGTGATTCACGACTGGATCTTCTCGATGAGCGCTCAAAGCTTTCAACAAGAGGGTCAGTTCTTCGGGAGAGTGAAAAGTGTTGATGACCACTTGTAAATAAGCATGGGACGAAGTTCGGCGGATATCGCAGAGGATATCCTGTTGTAACAACTTGTGGCATCGTTGCTTGGCATCTTGTTCATCTTCACACTGGATGGCAATCAGATGGGACGCTTCCCAATCTACATGGGGAAGTTGCATGCGCAGCCAATGCGAACGCTGTTCGAGTTGCATCCTCTCTCCTTCAAACTGGGGGATGAGCTCAAAAGCGGCCTCGATGGCTCCTAGTGTAGAGAACGTGATCATTAAGTCTCTGTCTTGCGTTTTTTTATGAAGGAAACAAGAGGCTGTTGAAGAGGAATAGGCGATGAGTGCACCACTTGCTCCTGCTCCATGATCTAGTCCGCAGAGAAGAAAGTCGATCTGTTTTCCTTGTGCTAGCCCAAATCCATGTTTCCCTTTGATGCCGAATGCATACGTGTCATCGACGAGAAGAAAACACTCGTGTTTTTTTGCGATAGACGTGAAAGCGGAAAGGTCGCTGAGTTTGCCTGTGATCCCACAGATTGAAGACGTAAAAATAAACTTCTGTGCATACAAAGGAAGAAGTGCATCAAGTTCTGTGAGCTCGTGAAAATAAATGATTCGACCACCCCAAGAGCTGATGGTTTTCTGTAGCCATTTTTCGGAAGAATAGGAAAGAAAAATTGTCCAGTCTTTGGGAAAGTGTTCTAACAGGAAACTTAAAGCCGTCGTGCGAGAAGAAAAGAAATGCACAAGGCTCATACCCAACGCTTCAGCGCACTTGTGCTCAATCTCTTGTTGACATTCCAAAAAGCCACTGGAGATTTCGGGATGACATAAACTTGTTCCATATTGCAAGAGATACTTCATGGCGTGTTTGCGCATATCTGGATGCTGAGAAAGTCCCAGATAATCAGGAGAACTAAAATTGAGGAGCTTCTTGTCTTGCCATAACAATGCCGCCGGTGTCAGAGGTAAGCTGGAAGAAGACTCTAGGGGCGCCATAGATCCTTGATCGTCTAAAAAAGCTTGTTTGGGCATGTGTTCACCTCTTTTGTGTAAGAAAAAATTTTAAAAAAATAGGGATTAATAAACAAGGAGCCTGCTATTTTTTCAGTTATTTGCTACGAGATTCTAATCGGGAGCAGCTGTTTCCCATCTTCCGCCTCTTAAATTCGTCTTCAAGCTATTCTATTGTTGCTAAACTTTCTTTAAGAGAGAGATTTATCCGTAAACAAGTATTTGCAGATTTGCGGCCACTTTTTTTGATTAAAAAAAACATCCGCAAACATCCATTTTTGCCGTTTGCAGATATATTTTTGATGATAAAAATTCATCTGCAAATCGACTTTTTTCTGTTTGCAGATTGATTTTTTATCTAAGGCAGGGATATCATGTGCTTAAAATTCAGGAGAGTCGCATGAAACCCAACCAATTTATTGGCCGTGAAGCCGAAATGACAAGGCTCGAGGGCCTACTAGCTACTCGAAGTGCAAACCTGATTGTAGTGCGCGGCAGAAGAAGGATTGGGAAAAGCAGATTGCTCGCTGAGTTTGGAAAGGAGCTCAAAAGTCTATTCTTTTCTGGAAATCCCCCAGCGCGCAAGACAACAGCACAGTCACAGCGCGCTGTATTTGTAAAACAGCTCGAAAGGAATGGAATCCCAGGTGTCCAGCCGGATGATTGGGGAAATATCTTCTGGCACCTTTCTAAACATACCCAAAAAGGTCGAGTGCTGATTGTATTCGACGAAATTTCTTGGATGGGAGGAAAAGACTCGGAATTTTTAGGCCATCTAAAAACTGCTTGGGATATGTATTTCAGCAAGAATCCTCATTTAATTTTGGCCCTTTGTGGTTCCATTTCCTCTTGGATTGAAAAGAATATTTTGAGCAGCACAGGATTCCTTGGCAGAATTATGATTGATATGGTTCTTGATGAACTTCCTCTTCAATCATGCAATGCATTCTGGCATCCAAAGGAAACACGGATTACGGCCTATGAGAAATTCAAGATTTTGTCTGTGACTGGGGGGGTGCCATTTTATTTGGAACGAATTAAGCCAAATCTATCTGCAGAACAAAATATCCGAGAGCTTTGTTTTGCAAAAGGCGGATTACTTGTCCGGGAATTTGATGAGATATTTTCAGATCTTTTCTCTCGCAGGAAAGGGATCCATAAAGAATTGGTAACATGTCTTGCCAGTGGGCCTAAAGATCTTGCGCAAATTTGCAAAGAGCTTGGAAAAAGCCAAGGCGGATTATACAGTCAATATTTAGATGAATTGGTAAAAGCAGGTTTTGTAGGAAGAGATTTCACCTGGGACTTGAAAAGCGGAAAATATGGGAAACTAAGTCGCTATCGTTTAAGTGACAATTATTTGCGCTTTTATTTGAAGTATATTGGTCCGAATCGCGTCAAAATCGAGCAAGGAAAAGTCCCGGAATCAATACTCAGTAATCTCCCTAGCTGGGAAGCGATCATGGGATTGCAATTTGAAAACCTAGTTACCCATAACTACAAAACTCTTTGGGAAATGCTGGGTATCTCAGCGGAAGCGGTCGTTATGGATGGTCCGTTCTTTCAAAATTCGACAACTAAACAACAGGGGTGTCAAATCGACTATATGATTCAGGCTCGTTTTCATACCCTCTATTTATGCGAAGTCAAATTCAGAAAGGATAAAATTGGAAAAAAAATTCTTGAGGAAATGGAAGAGAAAAGAAAACGATTAAAGGTTCCTAGACATTTTTCCATCAGGCCTGTTTTAATTCATGTGAACGGCGTAGAAGACGGTGTTTTAGAGGAGAATTATTTTGACAGGCTCATCGATTTCAATCAGCTTTTAGAGCTCCATTGATTTTCGGCTATTTTTTGCCGTATACAATGGGATGCAGAGGTTCGCGCAAGGGTTCATTGAAAACATACCCGAGCTTCTTTAAGGCTACCGAATGAGGGTCTTTCATTTCTTGTTTATAGTAGCTTTTCTGAGGTGCAAACGTCATCAAAAGGCAGCATAAATGAGGCAAAGAGAAAAGAGTGGGCCAAGGGATAGGATGAGTGGAAGCGATGAAGAGACCATGACCAGCTTGGCGAGGTAGAGGAAATGAGGGAATAGAGTAGATCGGATCATCAGGTAGGTTTTCTAACTGTAAGAGAAATCCCCCAGCTAAGGGTTTAATGCTCGAGATATCCTGAAGAGTCGTAGGTTCAGGGAAAGGAGAAAGAGCTGATGTGTTAGTGATGATAAGCTGATCAGATCCCATGCGCAAGGGTTGGGTATGAAAAAGTTCAGCGGCGATTTCTACGGTAGATAGTTTCTGAGTAGCTTTTTTGATCTCGTCCGATTCACGCCAGATGTCGTAGCCATTTTTAAATAGTGTAGCAGATGAGGTTGTGGTCAGTTTGGCAGGAGTAAGATGAAGTCTTCTTGCCACAATTTTTTCAGCTTCTTGCTTGATGTGTTTCGCTTGTTCTGGCGTTAACAATTTCTCGAATTCGATCACATGATGCAGGTTAAAGAAGTCGCGATGTTGAAGATTTAAACTAAAACGCATAGATCACAGTTGTTTGATTTTTGTTAAAGCAAGGTCAGCTTGTTGCAATGAAGAAAAGGCTGATAAGCGGACGTAGCCTTCTCCACATGAACCAAATCCTTTGCCGGGAACGCAGATGATCTGGCATCGATTTAAGAGCTGATCAAAGAAATCCCATGAAGTGAGGTTGTGAGGGGTTTTCCACCAGATGTAGGGAGCGTCTTCTCCTCCCCAGCAGGTATGTCCCATCTGTTGAAGGCCTCTCTTAAGCCGCTTGGCTACTTGAATGTACAGTTGGACTTGGCTCTTTGTTTCTCGCTCTCCTTCTGGACTCAGCGCAGCTTCAGCCGCTTTTTGAATGGGATAAGCTACGCCATTAAATTTAATCCCTTGCCGTTTAGACCAGAACTCATGAAGAGGAAGTTTTTTTCTATTCAATGCTGCAGTGAGATGTTTGGGGATGACCATGTACGCACAGCGCAGTCCTGTAAAACCAGCTGATTTAGAAAATGTTCTCATCTCGATCGCACACTCGTGAGCACCTGGGAGCTCATAGATACTTCTCGGAACATTAGGGGAAGTGATGAAGGCGATATACGCACTGTCGATGAGAAGAAGGGATCGGTGTTTGCGTGCATAGTCGATCCAGCTTTGTAGCTGCGCAGTAGTCATGGCCATGCCTGTGGGATTATTCGGAGAACAGAGGTAAATCACATCACAGGGGTCTTGCGGCGGAAGAGGGGCAAAATCATTTTCGGGTAAGCAAGGAAAGCTTAAGATTTTTTTTCTTCCCGTGAGAAGGGTGGAGTTGAGATAAGCTGGATAGGTGGGATTGGGGATGCCGATGGATGTTTGAGGACTGAATAGGTCTAGAATATTCACCGCGTCACTATTAGTCCCATCTGAAATGAAGATCTCTTCCCAACTGATCCCTAAGTGATTAAATTCCTTTTCCGCTATCGCTTGGCGTAAGAAATCATATCCTATGGAGGGCCCATATCCTTTAATTCCTTCTGGGGTTCCCATCTCTTCCATGGCTTGGGTGATTGCTTTAATGATCGAGGGCGCAATGGGCAAGGCGATGTCGCCAATGCTGAAATTGATCAGCTCAGCAGAGGGGAGTTTTTTTTTGAGTTCAAGGAGTTTCCGGTCAATAATCGAGAAGATGTATTCGGTATTTAAGCGGGAAAATGAAGGATTTAGCTTTACCATGTTGATTATCAATCCTGGCTCAGGAATAATTTAGAGTGTTAGAATTAGAATAAGTAAAATGATGAATCCTGTCGAGAAACTCTTAAGTCAAGCCCCTCTCATTGAAGAGAAAATTGGATATTCTTTTTTTGATAGACAGCTCTTAGTGCTAGCCTTTGTCCATCGCTCTTTTTACAATGAACACCAAGATCTTGTCCAAGAACACAATGAAAGATTGGAATTTTTGGGGGATTCTGTTCTGGGATTGATCATTTCCGATTACCTCTATCGCCAACTTCCCCATGAGCCAGAAGGGCATCTTTCCCATTTACGCTCTCAAATTGTCGAGGCGGGAAGCTGTGTCCAGTTTCTGCACAAACTCGATTTGGCAGAGTATGTTCTGTTAGGTCGCGGTGAAAAAATGAATGATGGTCGTGGACGAGAAACGATTCTAGCTGATCTTTTTGAGGCAATCATTGGCGCCATTTATCTCGATGGGGGCATTGATGAAGCGCGTCAATTTTTCTTTAGACATTTTCAGTCCGACATGGATCAACATGTCCAAACACCGACGCGCAATTGGAAGGCAGAGCTGCAAGATTACTCACAAAAAAAATACCAAAAGCCTCCCACTTATAGGGTGATTAGCGAAACAGGTCCAGATCACAGCAAGGTGTTCTGTGTTGCAGCGATGATCGATGAGCAACAAGTTGGAGCGGGGGGCGGTTCATCTAAGAAAGAAGCTGCACAAGCTGCTGCAGAAGATGCGCTGAGAAAATTGGGAGTCATCGAAGATGGCAAAGGATAAAATTGTTTGGCATTGCGCAGATTGTGGTCATAAGCAGGCAAAATGGACAGGTAACTGCACTGTCTGTCAAAAGTGGAATACGTTTACTGAAGAAGTGAGCATCGTCGATAAATTAGAGCGGTTTAAGCCCGGCACGCGCGAAACGGCACAACCGATGCGCATTCAAGAGATAAAATCGGAAGAATCCCTCCGCATTTCTACTCGAATGTCAGAAGTGGATCGATTACTTGGGGGAGGGATTGTCCCCGGTTCTTTGAGTTTGGTAGCAGGCGATCCTGGAATCGGTAAATCCACGCTCATGCTTCAACTGGCCCAGCGGTTATCAGAGCAAGGATTAATCGTTCTCTACATTTGCGGAGAAGAGTCTGTTGAACAGACTTCTCTGCGAGCGCGTCGACTCAATGTCGGCAATGATTGCTTGTATCTACTCAGCGAAACCCTTTTTTCTAATATCAAACTTCACATCGATCGCTTGAAGCCACAAGTGATGATCGTCGACTCGATCCAAATTCTCTATAAAGGGGAGCTCCCATCTTCCCCAGGTTCGGTGAGTCAGGTGAGAGAGTTGGCCATGGAATTCATGCATGTAGCCAAAGGATTAAATACCGCAACTTTTCTGATTGGTCATGTGACTAAATCGGGAGAGATTGCAGGTCCGCGCATCTTAGAGCACATTGTAGATACCGTTCTCGAATTTGAAGGGGATAGGCAGCATGGTTATCGTTTGATGCGTTCGATCAAGAATCGATTTGGCCCCACAGACGATATCGTATTATTCCAAATGGGATCACAAGGACTCACAGAGGTCAGCAATCCCTCGATGTTGTTTTTAGAAGAAAGAACAAAGGATCTTCCTGGTTCTGTGATCATTCCCACCATTGAAGGAACGCGTGCCTTGCTCGTCGAAATCCAAGCTCTCGTAGCCGCTTCCGCCTTCTCTACCTCCACGAGAAAATCCACTGGGGTCGATCAAAATCGACTGACTCTTCTTTTAGCTGTATTAGAAAAAAGAATGGGCTTTCAATTGCACCATTCTGATGTGTTTGTCTCCGTAGCTGGAGGAATGAAAATCACAGAACCTGCTGCTGACTTAGGCATCATGATGGCGATTGCCTCATCTTTTTGCAATAAGCCAATCGATCCGGAAACCGCAGTTTTTGGTGAAGTGGGATTAGGAGGAGAGGTACGCAGCGTGCCACGCATTGAAAACCGGATCAAAGAAGCGATTCATATGGGATTTCGTCGATGCCTTTTGCCGAAGCGTAATGTCAAAGGAATTGCAGGTGAACTCGCCAAAAAGATCTCTCTCATCGGTGTGGATGTCGTAGAGGATGCTACCCATGTTCTCTTCTCATGAAATCACAGTCGGTGCACGCGGTTCGCCCCTTTCCTGCGCGCAAGTCCAAGAAGTTTACGACGAGCTCTTGAAATTTCATCCTCATGTCATCTTTCAACCGATCTGGGTGGAAACAACGGGAGATCGCGATCTCAAGACCTCACTTGCCAGTCTGGATAAAACCGATTTTTTTACCAAAGAGGTCGATGCTCTGCAGTTAGCAGGTGGTTGCCGCATCAGCATTCATTCTGCTAAAGATCTACCCGATCCCTTATCGCGTGGCTTAACTCTCATCGCGCTGACGCGCGGTCTTGATCCCTCGGATGCCCTTGTGTTGCGTACAGGAGATACATTGGCTACCTTGCCACCCCATGCGCGCATCGGTACTTCCAGTATACGTCGACAGCATGTGATCCACGAGTTGAGGAGTGATCTTCGTTGCGTTGACATCCGTGGTACAATTGGCCGCAGATTAGCTCTATTAGATCAGGGGGAAATCGATGGAGTAATCATCGCAGAAGCTGCCCTCATGCGCTTGGGATTGACAGATCGGCCCCGTATACAACTAACTGGTGAGACAGCTAAACATCAAGGAAGGTTGGCTGTTCTTGCACGTGAAGAGGATGTAGAAATGAAGCAACTGTTTGCTTGTATTGATGAGAAAGATTCTTTACTTGGGCACTGATCCCACCCATTGCCGCCTTGTAGGGGATATCACCCACTACCCCATCATCGAAGTGGTTCCACGCGTCGTGGAACAAGTTCAAAGCGCGTACTGCCATTTCGCTGATTACACTCATCTCGTGTTCACAAGCAAACACGCTGTGGCCATTGCCTGTGATCATATGCAGCAACTGGGCATTTCTCTACGGGAGCTACAAGATAAACACATTCTAGCGATTGGTCGGATAACAGCTCAAACTTTAAGCTCTCGCGGGCTTTGTGCTCATCATGTTGCTGATCCAGAAACGCAAGAAGGATTAATTCAGCTCATCGATTCCTTAGACTGTCGCAACTCTTATTTTTTTCTGCCTCGTTCATCCCTATCTCGATCTGCGCTTACAGATTATTTGAGGAAGCAACAGATTTCTTATTGCGCTTGTGATAGCTATGATACGATCACACGGCGTAATGATCATTTGCCTAAGATCGATAACTTTGACCTCATCGTATTTACCAGTCCCTCTACTGTGAGAGGATTTATTGAGGTTTTTGGATCACTACCTGCTTTAGATAAAGTCGTGGCTATCGGTCCTGTGACACACAGGGCACTCAGATTGGAAGTATTTATGAAAATCAAAGGAATTCGTATTTCAGATAAAAAGAACAATATCGTTTCAGTAGAGTTACCAGACATCCTTATAGAAATATCAAATGGTAATTCTTTGTACTGGTCTGTCTTATATTTATATGCAACTGGGCGTTTAGGCGAAAATAAATCCATGCCAGCTCTTGAAGAACAAATCAAAAATTCTGAAAGAGGTTTGTGCATTTCTTGGGATGAGTTGAATAATTTAGCGAAAAAATTTTGGGACTTAATTGATATAACTATCATTGGATGCAGCGATAAATCATTGATTAGGCGATATGATGATGATCAGAAAATGCGTGAAACATGCAATACTGTTATTAAAATGATTGATAGTGGGTGCTGGGAAATTTTTTCAAAAGACGAAAAATTAATTAAAAGGTTATCTCAAAAATATAAAAACATTGAATTTCTTTAAAAGATGTCGTTTGGCATATTAATGGCGCAAAGAATCGTATATTAGAATGTTTGGTGGAATAAATGAATATTGCAAATTATACTTCTTATTTTCACGATGGTTCAATAATTGATATTTATCATGATCAATCTATAGTTACATGGAAAGTGCCGAAATATCACCAGAAGAAAATCTAGATAATATTATTCTATCTGAAAGTCTTACTATTAAAGGTAAACTACATCTCGAGGGGGTCGATTTAATTACAGAAAATGAAAAACAAATCTCAGTCTCCTTGAAAATGCTATATGATAGCGCAAGTATTCTTCATTTTAAGATCGATGGCACAACAATATCACTAGATTTGGAATGGGTAAATTTTCCTCCCCATCCTAACGTAACTATTTATTCTTTTTACACCATAAATGCAAAAAAAATATGGTGGGAAAATGTTCCTGATTTACACGATCCATTTGCTTGAGAAAATGTGGGTTAATGGTTCGCGCCCTGCTGTGACATAAAAAATTTATTCTGAAAAAAATAAAAAAAGCTAAACGAGAGGCTGCTTCCTGGGCGGCATCTTGGTGGCCGAGGAGGGAAATGAGCGCATCACATCGCTGTTGACATGTGGCATAGTTGGAAGGTTGTAAGAGCTGTTGGACTGCTGTCACCAGATTGTCTTTCGTGAAGTGTTAATTCTCTCGGCAATTCTTAAGTCCTGACAAACAGCGGCCACTAAGCCGTGATGATCCATTGTTATTGTCTGAATTTCTCCCTCTGAGATCTCTTCCATGTCATGCCCTCTTGTTCAAAAAAAGACATGATAGATGATCGGCTATCTAATTCAAAAAACTTATTTCACAGGGCTAGGAATGTAGGTTTTTGGATCACTACCTGCTTTAGATAAAGTCGTGGCTATCAGTCCTGTGACACAAAAGGTTATTAGAGCTGCCCCTTATCTCACGATTTGAAGATTAGTTCTGGGTTTAGGGAGATAGGTAGGAAGAACAATCCTTTAAGGACAGAGATGACCGCAAATTTAAAGGTAGATTGATCATCAAAGCAGTGCCTCTCACATTGTCTAATAAGGAATATTCCCCTTTGATCAAGATAGCGTTCCATTGGCAATCATACATTTCTCACCGTGCTAGATCATCAAAACATGCTTTTTCACCAATGCACTAGATCAAGTGGTTTTAGTAGAGATGTGAGTTGTGATTGAAGATCATACAAACCAGCATCTGTGATTTTAAAGCAACTGCCAAGTTTAAGTGAGCTTAAGAGTGTGAGTTTTGATAGATGGGGAAGACCAGCATCGGTGATTCTTGAGCAATTGTTTAGATTAAGTAAGCTTAAGAGTGTGAGTTGTGAGAGATGAGCAAGGTCAGCATCGGTGATTTCTGAGCAATTCTCTAGATTAAGTGATCTTAAAAGTGTGAGTTTTGATAAATGGGCAAAGCTAGCACTTGTGATGTTCAAACCCCCTCGTAGTTTAAGTGAGGTTAGAGATGTGAGAGTTGCAAGATGGGCAAGGCCAGGACCTATGATGTTGCAGCACTGCCATAGATGAAGTAAACTTAAGAATGTGAGTTTTGATAGATGGGCAAGGCCACCATCTGTGATTTTACAGGAATCGAGAGTAAGTGAGCTTAAGAGTGTGAGTTTTGATAGATGGGCAACGCCAGCATCGGTGATCTCATAGCATCCCCATAGATTAAGTGAGTTTAGAGATGTGAGTGTTGATAGATGGGCAAGGCCAGCATCGGTGATTTTCTTGCAATTACATAGAGTAAGTGAGTTTAAGAGTGTGAGTGTTGATAGATGGGCAAGGCTAGCATCGGTGATCTTATCGCATCCCCACAGATTAAGTGAGTTTAAGAGTGTGAGTGTTGATAGATGGGCAAGGCCAGCATCGGTGATTTTCTTGGAATTAGATAGATTGATAGATGTTATGCGAGTACCACTTACATTATCAAGAATGGTTTTAAGATCGCTATCTGATAAATTGCGCAGTTCAGAAAGATCTAGACGGCCTTCGTTGACGAGAGGCAGATCGCTCCAATCTTGGCATACATGATGGATGCGGGCTATTTGTTTAGTAGGGAGGAAGCTTAATATACGTCCGAAAACATCTCTAGGGATAGCCTTTATGCCAGTTGTTGAGGGTTTAGGTGTTGTAGTTTGTGAAGGGGTAGATACAGTCGCCGGCTGCGCTGTCACTTGTAAAGTTAAAGGGGATAATGATAACGACATTTTTAATTCTCTTAATTTTAAATTATAATTTTACTTGTAAGTTAAATTTTATTCAATAATTAAATTATAATTTAATTGTTTTAATAAAATTAATGTAATTATTTACGTCATAATAAGGAAGTCAAATAATTAAACAATAAAACTTTTATTTACGCTTTAAACGCGTTGGGTGTATTCGGTTTTTTTCTTATTCGGAATTAATAGCTGCATTTATTTTGATAAAAATCAGTAAATCATGCCACTGTGAGAGGATTTATCGAGGGTTTTGGAGCATTACCTTCTTTAGATAAAGTCGTGGCTATCGGTCCTTTGACACAAAAGGTTATTAGTCCTGCCCCTTATCTCACGATTTGAAGATTAGTTCTGGGTTTAGGGAGATAGGTAGGAAAAACAATCCCTTTAAGGACGGCGATGGCCGCAGATTTAAAGGTAGATTGATCATCAAAGCAGTGATTCTCACCCCAATGATCTTGATCTTGTCGCTTTGGTGATAGGGCGTAGATTTGGTAGTACATGAGATTCCGGATTCCCTCGGGTAAGTTTTGTAAAAGCGGATGGATAGTTTCTTTCGAAAACGGGTTCTGATTGATGAGATTGAGAAGAGAATCGATCGAGGGATACCGAGGATCAGCACTTTGTGTCATCTTGAACAAGGTAATGGCTTGAGCTAGTTTGAGGCGCTCGAGATCATCGTACCGATGTTGTTCTCCCCATTTATCTCCCCCTTTTGGCGCATCTGCTAATTGATAGACATAGTAGTCTGTTGTAGGATTGAACGTCGGCGTTATGTGCATAAAAGCCATAAGGCCCGCTTGCAATGCCGCAGTAGCGTTTGCTCTGATAGTGGAGCATTCCTCTAAATTCAGTGATGTGAGAGAGGTGAGCTTTGAGAGATGCTCTATCCCTTGATCTGTAATGTTATCGCACCAGCGTAGATCCAATGATGAGAGAGAGGTGAGCTTTAAGAGATACTCTAGTCCTCGATCTGTGATGTTATCGCATTCCGATAGATCCAGTGATGAGAGAGAGGTGAGCTTTGAGAGATGCTCTAGTCCTCGATCTGTGATGTTATCGCATTCCGATAGATCCAGTGATGTGAGGGAGATGAGCTTTGAGAGCTGCTTTACTCCTTGATCTGTGATGTGGGTGATGATATAGCATCCCCCTAGATTCAGTGATGTGAGCCAGGTGAGTTTTGAAAGATGTTCTAGCCCTTGATCTGTGATGTAATAACATGCCCATAAATTCAGTGATGTGAGAGAGGCGAGCTTTGAGAGATGCTCTAGTCCTTGCTCTGTGATGATATAGCAATGCGCTAAATTCAGTGATGTGAGGGAAGTGAGTTTTGAGAGATGCTCTAATCCTCGATCTGTGATTTCATTGCACCCCGTTAGATCCAGTGATGTGAGAGATGTGAGTTTTGAGAGATGTTCTAGTCCTAGATTTGTCATGTTTTGGTGTTGCGATAGATTCAATGATGTGAGAGCGGAGAGTTTTGAGAGATGTTCCAGTCCTTGATTTGTGATGTTTTTGCATTCCGATAGATTCAGTGAAGTGAGCAAGGTGAGCTTTAAGAGATGCTTTAGTCCTTGATTTGTAAGTTTGGAGCATCCATGCAAATTGATCGATTGGATTTTAGTTCCTTTGAGTTGTTCTAGAACGGTTTGTAGTTGATCATCTGATAAATTCTTATATCCTGATAAATCTAAATGACGCCCCTGAAAGGGTAAGTGTGCCCAAGCTTTGCAGGTCAAGCGCGTTGAGTGCAATGCTTGTGGATCTGAAAGGAAAGTTAGCGCATACGCCATTACAGCGCTAGGCAATGACTTACTCGTCACAGGTTTAGAAAAAGTCTCAGGTGGCAAAACTACAATGGGTATAGCTGCGGGTGGTGCAGTGGGTAAGGTTAGGGGAGCTAGTGGTAATGTGGTCATAATTTCCTGATTCTTTTGTTTAAATAAAAGGAGTTAACCCAGAAGCAGCTACTTTAGCAGCATCTTGGTTACCGAGAAGGGAAATCAGTGCATCACATCGCTGTTGACATGTGGCATAGATGGAAGGCTGTAAGAGTTGTTGGACTGCTGTCCCGAGAGTGTCTTTTGTGAAATTGGGACCGATGAGTTCGGGGTAGATTTCTTGGTTGGCAATGATATTGACGAGGCAATAAAAGGGGAGGCGGATTCTCAAGAGGTCTTTGGCGATGAAAAGATCTAAGGGAGAGATCCCGTAGGTGACAACGGTAGGTGTTCGATGAAGCGCGAGCTCGAGAGTGACAGTTCCTGATTTGGCGATGGCACAATGGGCAGCGCGCATTAATTCATAGCTGTATTCAGCGGGCACTAACGTGGCATGAGTGCATCCTTCCTTGTCTAGAATGGACTGAATCAATGAAGTAAAACTTGGATCCGATAGAGAAATCGCAAGATGATGATCGAGATGACGGCATGCTTGTAATTGTAAGCTTAAATTGCGCTCAATCTCTTTGCGACGACTGCCGGGAAACAGGGCGAGGATAGGCTTATCTGTTGTAAAGGGCAGAGGTTTGTAATGGTAGGTATTGATCTTATAGACTAATGGATGCCCTACATACTCGACTTGTAAAGGGGTGTTGGCGAAGATGTTTTTCTCAAAGGGTAATACGGAGAGGAGAAGATCGAGATGTTGAACCATAAGTGGGATCCGTTTTTTTCCCCAGGCCCAAACAGATGGGCAGATGAAGTGGCATAGTTTTCCCTGATAGCCTTGTTTGCGCAAGTACTTGATGAGTCGTAAATTGAATCCGGGATAATCAATGGTAAGAACACAAGACGGCTTTGCTTGGAGAATGGTGCGTGCGACTTTGTAAAATTTGCGGATGAGTGAGGGGAGCGCGAGGAAGACATCGATGAATCCCATGACTTGAAAATCTTCCATCTTAAGAACCGATTCCATCCCTACGCTGCGCATGCGTGGACCGCCAACTCCTAGTATGCGTAGATGGGGATGTTGTTGCTTGAGGGCTGTAAGGAGTCGTTCTCCGATGAGATCACCGCTTTTTTCTCCCGCAAAGATGAAGAGATCACACGACATCGATCGCTCCTAATTGCTCAGCAATCCATTGCGCGCCCTGATGAAAGATCTTTTTAGGTGTGCCATGGCCTTGAAACCCAATGGAAGGGCTGATGATGAGCTCAACAGAAGGAGAACGGATTGAGTGTTTTTGAGCTGTTAAGCTTAAGTTTTCAATGAAGTTAAAGCAACTGCGTGTGCTCACTCGATGATCGAGATTGCCGATGTAAAAGCGCAACTTGCGAGAAGTAAGTTGAGGAATGAGTGTTTCTAGATCCAATTCTTTGAGCAAAGGACTCTCTTTGATCTCTTGAAAATCTTTTCCTAAACCCACCTGAGTGAGAGGAGCAAATCCTAAAATCCATTGGATAGGGCTGTAGCGTGCTGCTACATGTGTGGCAAGAAAGGCTCCGCGAGAAAGTCCTGCAACAGCAATTTTATCGGGAATTAGAACGTTCTGTTGAATGAGTTGATCAAGTGTTTGACAAACGGTGTCCACGTAATGGGATATGATATTTTTCCCTCGAGCAAATTCACTAGCCCATTGGATTAAGGCGGTCTCAGAAGAGAGGCCGGGACCATGGTGAGGAACATCCATCGAAAAAATGCGCATGGGAAGGGAAGAGAGATAGGCTGCTGGTTGATTATAGGGATCTTTTCCCAAGCTTTCTTGAGCTGCTAAGGCAAAATAAAACAAAGCAGGAAGAGGGCCAACGTCTAGATCGGGACCGATGAAACTTAAAGAGTGATCGGAAAAAGAGGGAAGTTTCTTGATCTCCATGTTATTCCGCTTGTGGAGGTCGAGGAGAACGCCGTCGTCGTCGTTTGCGTGCGGTTGTGATGCGTACGGTAGGAGATGTCACGACAGCATTCCATTCTTCCCACGTCTGTTGCAAAGCGGGCTGCAAAGCGCAGCGGAAGCTGAAAAACTTTAAAGCATGGGGAAAATCAGGATCGTTGGGAATGCGTAAGCGGTGTTTCTTTCTTTTTTCAATGGGAGTGAGCCGGTATTGAGAGGTCAAAATCGAAGCTAGTGTGATGCGAAGTCGGCGTGGTAAGTGCAAAAAGGGCTGAAAAATTTCATCGAGCAGTTGTTGAACCTCAACAAAAATTTCTCCTAAATGAGGAGCTTTTTCTCTATCGATGAAATGAGTTTGAATTCTCTTTTGAAAGAGAGGGAAAACAAGGCATGCGAGTAAGGTAGAACGATCCATTGTTTGCTGCGGAGATTGATGGATCAGAGAGTCTACCTCTTTTAAAAATTCTAAGACCTCTTCTCCTTGAGGAGATTCCATGAATTCGCCAAAAGCTGGCATCATGAGATGAAAAAAACCATGTTCGGCAAGAAGGCGAAAGAAAGGTTCTGAGGCACCTGATTCCAACATGCGCAACAGTTCTTCTAAGATGCGCGCTGGAGCGCTTTTGACAATTTCTGCTCGACATTCTAATAAAGCCACTTGCGAGGCAGGGTCGATCGAGAATCCAAAGCGCGCTTGGAACTTGAGCATCCGCAGCATCCGCACAGGATCTTGACGGAAGCGTAAAAAGGGTTGTCCAATCGTGCGCAAATGTTTTTTTTGTAGATCGGGATAACCTTCTACGTAATCGATGATTTCTTGAGTTGCTGAATCGTAAAATAATCCGTTAATTGTAAAATCGCGGCGCCAGGCATCTTCTTCAGAAGATCCCCATTTGTTATCACGCAAAATCAGTTCATCGCTTTCGGTGCAACCTGAGCGAAAGGTAGAAACTTCTAAAGTTTTTTTTCCAAAACGGATATGAGCTAGTCTGAAGCGGCGTCCAATTAAGATGCAGTTTCTGAATAATTTTTTAATTTCCTCAGGCTCAGCAGAGGTAGAGATATCGAAATCTTTTGGTTTTTGTTGCAAGAGTAAATCGCGTACACTGCCTCCTACGAGATAAGCTGTAAAACCCGCTGTGCGTAATTTGTCCATCACATACAAAGCGTCAGGATCGACTTGCTCGAGGGCAAGGCTATGCTGTTCACGAGGATATGTTTTTTTTTCTGCCACGTTTTCAACCCGATTTAAAAAAATGATTGCTACGGCACGTTAAACTACGATAGCCGAGCTCATGGTGTATAATTTAGGGAATGCTGGGTTAATAAGTCAACCCTTGTAAACCTTCGAAATTTTTCTTTAAGAATTCCTCTTCCCAGTAGTACTGATCGAGCAGTCCTGTAGTATCCCTCTCCAAGATCCGATAAGCACAGTATAGGGCTTCAATGGAAGCGAGGCCACGATCAGGCTCTGTGCAGTCTTCTTGTCGACGTGGATAGGCTGTGCGCAATTCGCGCGGTAGACTGCGGGTTTGAAAAAGATGGGGTTGCGGCAATTGCTTATACATGGTTGCAGCATACCTCCAGCTGCTATCAATCAACAAAAGACCGAGATATTGATCAAGAATAGAGAGCGGAGGAGCTTCCAACGTCAAAAGTACATGTCCAGACAAATCAGGTAATGAGTGCTTGGGATAAGTGAAAAAACGGATATCAGGGCGATTTTCCAATCCCCTAAGAGAACATTTTTTCAAATTTTCTCTGCGATGTCGCAAAATAAAGGTAGGCGTAAATAAAAACATTTTTTATAGATCTAGATGATTTTCTCTTAGATGCTAACACGATGTTTTGGATTGGTTCAATCAGCTTTCTCTTGTTAATCCCCTCCTTATGGGGGGCGGCTCAGCTTGATTGGAAAGAGCATGAGGCTGAGGTATTGGCGCAAGCCGCTCATGATCATCAACCCATTGTAGCTGCCTTTCTCGGAAACAAATTTTGCCCTTGGTCTGAAAAGTTGGTCGACGATGTGTTGAGTGTTGAAGCCTTTCAACAGAAGATAGAAGAGCATGCTATCTTGTGGAAGGTTGGCTTAGATCAGGAAAATAGCGAAGAGCAATTGAAGTTGAGAAAAAAATATCGCGTCGAAGAATGTCCCTCTATTCTTTTGCTCGATCCCATGGGTAACGAATTTGCGCGTTTTGGGTATTTGCCTGAGGACGCAAGTGAGTATGCGGCAAGACTTGTACAAATCATCGCTGATTTTCAAGAGATTTGCGTTGCTTTTGATCAACAGGATAAAACGATAAATGCTAAACGATGGAAAGAACTCTACGTTAAAGCTGGACAGCTATCTGTTCCCATTTTTCAGCAAGAGATCATCGAACGAGGGATTCAAGTGGATAAGAAGTGTTATTTTTTAACTGAAAAGTACGCCCAGCTACTCAAATCCCACAAACTAAAGAACAAAGAGGTTAAAGCGTTCCGGCAGCAACTGCTCAAGAGTGATCCGGACAATCGCTATGGAACGCAATTCAAAGTAGCCATGCTCGAATTTTACAAGAGGACGGCTATCCCTAAAAAGCCATGTGAAAAGGTGATTCGCCCTCTTGTAGACTATTTAGCTCGCTTTGGAAAAAAAGATCGGGAGAACGCATGGAAAGCAGAATGGACGATCGCTCAGTATCTTCATACAAAAAATGCTGAGCAGAAAGCATTAGAGTATGCCGCACGGGCTCATGAAAAAGCTCCTGCACCGATGAAGGATCACATCGCTGAAATCATGGACACCATGCGCTCTGAGAATGCCGATGGATTGTGAATGGCTAAAAAAACCAGAAAAAGAATGTGGGATCATCTGCGGGTGTGATCAATCGCAAGAATGGTTGCTTCCGTGGTGGTGGGAAAGATATCGACTAAGCAACAGCTTCCCTGTCTCTTTTGCCGATTTTGGAATGAGCGAGACAGCAAAGAGATGGTGTCGTGAAAAAGGAGAGCTATTCAATGTAGAACTTGAGGCTACCCACATCAAAATGAAGCACGAGATCGACCCAGAAGCTGCCCACTATTGGGAACAACTCTATGGACCTGAAGTGTGGAAAGCTAGGCAGAATTGGTTTAAAAAGCCCTTTGCTCTTCTCAATTCTCCTTACCGGCATTCAATTTGGATCGATTTGGACTGCGAGGTATTAAATAATGTGAAAGATCTTTTCTTGGCTTGTGATCAGCACAGTCAATTAGCCATGGTGCGAGAGCATAAAACCAATCACTTGCCTAGATTTCACGCCGAAGCACGTTATAATGGAGGGGTGATTGTCGCAATTCACGGAGCTGCGATCATTGAAAAATGGGCAGAAGAATCACTGAAACGCAATCATCAATTTTGGGGCGATGATCCCTTGCTTTCTGCTTTGATTAAAGAGCGACGATTGGAAATTGTCGAATTGCCGCAGATTTACAATTGGCGTCTAGCCAACGGGATCAACATGGGGGCTGTGATTCATCATTGGACAGGGACGGGTGGCAAAGCCTATATCAAACAGTATGGAGGGATTCAACCAGCTATCCATTCTTTCAATAACAAAAAGTATTAACCCAACTTGCCCCCTATCCTCCCTTAGACGCGTAAGCGAGACAGGTAAGATGCAAGATTCGTGAGGAAGCCAAGGTAGTTCACCTTGGCGACGAACGAAGCGCAGCAGATTGCCTGTCGCAGCTCGCGGATAAAGGAGGATAGGGGGCAAGTTGGGTTATTTTGCAAAACTCCACGCCACAGCAAAATCGCCCTTTTGAGCCATTTTGCCACCCCATCCCCGAGCCCTACTCGCTTGGAGTATGTGCTCGGGGATGAGGCCGGCCTCTTAAGCGGCTGGCAAACTGACTCAAAATCATCGATTTTTCTGGGTCGGGGAGTTTTGCAATTGCCTCAGAAAACAAGTTCATTGTCTTTTTTGTAGACAACTTCGTCTTTCTTTTGAACGGATAGGGCGATTCCAAAGGTCAAAATACCCACTCTTCCCATCAACATTAAGACACTGATCATGAGTTTCCCAAAAGTGGTCAGATCGGATGTGATTCCCATGCTCAGTCCTACGGTTCCAAGCGCTGAGGCAGCTTCAAATAACACGCGCAAGAAAGGCTTGTTTTCAAAAATAGTTAGCAAGAACACGGAAAAAGTGAGAACAAAGAGATAATAACCAAGAGTGGCTGTAGCTAATTGCACGCGTTTGTTAGATATTTCCCTTTTCCAGAAGCTGACCACATTTCTTCCAGAAATCGTTGTTATTACCAGTCCTACTAAGGTCACAAAAGCAGTGCTTTTAAGTCCACCACCTGTACCTGCAGGAGAGGCTCCAAAAACCATCAAGAACGTCAGTAAAATGATGGATGCCTCTGTTAGCGTCCCAATGTCTAGTGAATTATATCCAGCGGTGGTACTTGCTGTCATCGTTTGAAAAAATGAAGTAATAACTCTCTCATAGATCGTATTGCCTGAGAGAGGCCCCTCTACAAAGAAAAACACGAATGAGCCGATAGCAATGAAGCAGAAAGTAACTGATAAAATAACTTTTGTGAGAAAAGTCAACCGTTCTTTTTGTTTTTTCAACTTTTTGTAGATATCCAACCAAGCAATAAAACCAACAGCACCAAAGATGCATAACAGAGATATGGTCATGTTGATCCCAAAATCGTACTTGAAACTCATGAGGCTATCTGGAAATAAAGAAAATCCGGCCGTGCAGTAAGCTGAAATACTGTGAAAAATGCCATTCCACACTGGATGTTCCACGCCTTTACTCGCGAATAACAAACTCAAAATGATGGCCCCGATCACCTCACAGAGTAACGTAAAAAACACCACTCTAGGAAGGAACTCGTGAATGGGCAGTTGTTTTGGAAGAGATAATGCTGTCATTGCGACTTTTTTTCGAAAACTAGATAGTTTGTCCATGATGGCAAAGATAACAAACGAGCTGAATGTCATGTAACCAATACCACCGATTTGGATAAGAGTAAGAATCACGAGTTGCCCCAGAAACGTGTAGTGCGTACCCACATCAATGGTTGTCAAGCCCGTTGTAGACACAGCTGAGGTGGCGATGAAAAGATTATTTAAGATAGATACACCCTCTGTATGACAGATGGGCATGCAAAGAAGCAACCAGCCGACTAAGGTATACATCAGATATCCCAGCACGAGGGCTTGAGGTGGGGTAAGCCGAGAAAAAATGGATTTGTGTAGAGTCATGTCACTACCTATTCATCAATTCGGTATGTAGCATAACAAAGGATTATTCGACAGCTTGCCAGGAGGAGATTTTTAATAAATCTTTGGGAATTTCAAATAAAAAGCGGGAGGGATTAGTGCGCAGATCTTTTCCCATTTTTTTTCGATTTCTGGCCATACTAAGGGTGAGATATTTTTTGGCGCGCGTCAAAGCGACATACATCAGGCGGCGCTCTTCTTCGATCCCAGTTTCCATGATGCTTTTTTCGTGGGGGATGATGTGATCTTCTAGACCTACCATGAAACAGGCCGTGAATTCTAGACCTTTAGCGCTGTGGAAGGTCATGAGATTGACTTTGTCTTCTCGTTGCTGCTTGTCTTTTTGAGGCACGTGTTGAGGATCGAGCATCGTCGTGGTGAGGAAATGGCTGAGAGAGATTTCCTTCTCTTGTCCTTGAGAAACCAGTTCTTCCTCATAGAGAGCCATCACATCAATACATTGCGTCACATTCTCCCACTTGAAATCTCGCATTTTTTCACTTTTGACATCATCGAGGATAGCGTTGCTGTAATCGATCTCTTCGATAAGCCAATTGAGAGAAGGATAAAGAGGTGGAGCGTGGAATTTTTGTTGCCCAGTTTCGATGATCTCTACAAAACGGCGTATTCCAGCGATAGCACCTGGGGTCAGAGAGTTTTTGTATTCTGATGAAAGGGGAGAGGCGACCTCTTTTAGGATATGCCATAGAGGAAGATCGAGTTGCCGATTAATTTGGGTCAATTTGTCAAGGGTTGCATCGGAGATCCCTCGTCTTGGGACATTGATGATGCGCAACAGGGCTTCTTGGTCTAACGGATTGTTGATCACCCGCAGATAGGAGATCATGTCTTTGATTTCTGCTCGTTCTAGGAATTCCGTTCCTCCAAACACCTCATAGGGGATACCTCTTACCCATGTGCCATTTTTTTCCCACATCGCTTGCATGAGGGCAACTTCAAAGGCGCGAGAAAGGATATTCGAACGGTAGAGGATAGCCATGTCTTTCCAGTGCAGATGCTTATCTTTTCGCAATCGAATCATCCTCTGCACGACAGATTGCGCTTCTTCAAGTTCGGTGGGAGCGTGAAATAAAGTGAGAAGATCGCCGCGATCCGCCGTGCTCCATAAGTTTTTTGCATGTCGTTCTGTATTGTGGGAAATAACGGCATTAGCCGCTGTTAGAATCGTAGGAGTAGAGCGAAAATTTTGCTCTAATTTAATGACGGTTGTCGCGTCAAAGTTCAAGATGTTCTTAATCTCAGATCCTCTCCATCCATAAATCGATTGATCATCATCGCCCACTACGCATAGATTGTTGTGTTTACCAGCTAATAATTGAGCTAAACGGTACTGGATAGGATTGGTGTCTTGGTACTCATCGATCATGATGTACCGAAAGCGTTCTTGATAACGCTCTAAAATAGAGGGGTGCTGCTCAAACAACTCAACAGTTAGCGATAAAAGGCTATCGAAATCAACAGCGTTATAAGCGCGCATGCAAGTTTTTAACCGCTCGAATAAGTTGATTGAAAAATTGTCATGCCACGTCGGGTCATCACGAGCCAGCTCTTGTGGTGAAAGACCTCTACTTTTTGCATAGGACAGTTTCTGAAGTGTTCCTTCGAGAGAGGGCATTTCTCCCTCGTGTTCCAGAAGATGGCGCGCTAATTGTGTGCTAAGGCGCTTAGTGTCTTTTTCGTCATAGAGACTGAAATTGCTTGTAAATCCTAGATGGTGGATCTCCTTGCGCAAGATCTGCATGCAAAAGCTATGAAATGTGCTTAAGGTCACGGCTTTGGCGAGTTTAGGATCGATTAACTGTCTAAGCCTCTCTCGCATCTCTCCTGCAGCCTTATTAGTAAAGGTCAGACCTAAAATTGCCTGAGGGGGGATATCTAGATGATTGAGAAGATGGGCAATTCGGTAGGTAAGAACACTTGTTTTACCACTGCCAGCCCCTGCTAAGATCAGAACGCGCCCTTCTGTTGTAAGAACTGCTCTTTTCTGATCGGGATTAAGAGAAGGGAGCCCTTTCATGGTATTAGACCTCTTTCGAAACTAAGGTTCGTCAATTTTCGGGATTATTTTGGCCGATTTTCGATTCTTTTTTCGGGGACAGTTAGGTGATTTTTTGGAGTAAGCCTTTAAAGTCGTTTAATATCGTGAATGTGGTGAGCAGGGATTTAAAGTTACGAGGAGAGACGTTGACTTCGACATCGGAAGGAAATTGAGCCCGAAGCTCTCGAAACGCTTCTCGTACAACGCGTTTAAAACGGTTACGTTCATGGGATTTGCCGTAACGTTTAGACACAGTGATTCCAAGCTTAGGGGAGTTGGTAGTTGGTTGGCGTCTGTATTCAATGATGACGTTACCACCGACATGTTGCCGCCTTTGTTGGCGAATACCCTGAAATTGCGCGCGTCTTAATACCCGCGCAGACTTAGGAAAGGCTTTGCTTACACTGACAGCTTCTTGCGGCCGCTGGTGCGACGTCGGTTGATGATCTTGCGACCGTCTTTCGTTTTCATTCTCTTGCGAAATCCGCATGTAGTTTGCCGTTTTCTTTTGCTAGGTTGGTAAGTGCGTTTCATGGAACTTGTTCCCTTCTAAAAAAATTCTCCACCACTATATCCCATCGTCCAAAAAGGCGCAAGGGCTGGGCGTATACTCTATGAAATTCCTATGAAAAGACCTCTTGTGTGTATAATATTTTTTTTAAAACGGGCAACTATCACGTGTTTGCTACTGCATTTGAGGCAAATAAGCTGTTTTCACTATAGGAAGGTACTCATTCGTTTGATGAACCCCAATTAATGAACTAATTAATCTTTACATAAAATGAATTTATAAATACAATAGTAATCATAATTACAATTAGGAGATTTAATAATGTCATTACAGGGCTTAGTTACTTTAGCTTTACAAGCTGCACCAACGTCTGTGCTTGCCCCTTCACAAGCTGTACCTAAACCCGCAACGAAGGGCATAAGGGCTATCCCTAGCGACGTTTTCGGACGTATATTAAGCTTCCTTCCTGCTCAACAAATAATTCGCCTCCATCGTGTATGCCAAGGCTGGCGTAATCTACCTCTCGTCAACGAAGGTTGTCTAGATCTTTCTAGATGGTCCAATTTATCGGATAGCGAGCTTAAAATCATTCTTGATGAAGCAAGTGGTAGTCGCATTACCTCTATCAATCTATCTAATTGCAACAACATCACAGATGCTGGCCTTGACCATCTATCAAAACTCACATTCTTAAGCTCGCTTAATCTAAGTTGGTGCGATAAGATCACAGATGCTGGCCTTGCCCATCTATCAAAACTCACACTCTTAAGCTCACTTAATCTAAGCATGTGCTATACGATTACAGAGGCTGGCCTTGTCCATCTATCAAAACTCACACTCTTAAGCTCACTGGATCTAAGCTGGTGCATAAACATCATAGATGCTGGCCTTGCCGATCTATTAAAACTCACACTCTTAAGCTCACTTAATCTAAGCGGGTGCTATAAGATCACAGATGTTGGCCTTGCCCATCTATCAAAATTCACACTCTTAAGCTCACTTAATCTCAGAAAGTTCACTAAGATCACAGATGCTGGCCTTGCCCATCTATCAAAACTCACACTCTTAAGCTCACTTGATCTAAGCGAGTGCACAAAGATCACAGATGCTGGCCTTGCCCATCTATCAAAACTCATACTCTTAAGCTCACTTAATCTAAGTTGGTGCGATAAGATCACAGATGCTGGCCTTGCCCATCTATCAGAACTCATACTCTTAAGCTCACTTAATCTAAGCGGGTGCGATAAGATCACAGAGGCTGACCTTGACCATCTAGTAACTCTCGCATCTCCAATCTTACTTCAACTAGATGGTTCGGGGATTACCTTGGATGCTGCAAAAACTTTTAAGGCGAAACCTCGACTTTGTACAATTTTATGACTTCTTCGCTGACGCTCGTCACCCATGAGATTAGACTCTAAAGATTAAGAGCGAACAGCTAGTTTAAGTTGGTAGGTGCTTGTATAGCCCAAGCGCTGAGACAGAATGCGCGATAGATCCCGGTTGATTTTTTCTAAGATCGCTTCCTGTTCATCTTCCTGAAGAGGGGGAATCTCTGCAAAAATTTCAAGTTGCTGACTGGGGTGCAAGATGATGTGCGTTGCCAGCTTGGCTTGAGGAAAAAGTTCATCCCAATAATGCTGGATATAGCTTTCAAAGATTTTAGGATCCACTTTGGCTTGCATTGTCAAGGTGAAATAAGCTCCTCGATTCATGGAATAAAAACCAATCAACAAGAGTACTCCACAGCATAACAGCGTAAGACCGATGAAGAGAAACCCCGAGCCATGGTTGGCAAAAAAATTGCTAATCGAAGAGCGTAAATGGGGAGCGTAATCCAATCCGATGAACATCCCACCTACGAGCAGAAGAAGCACAACAAACATGAACTGTACAGCAGAAAAAAGAAGGTGACCTGTTCTCATATCCTCACAAAAGATCGTCGTATTTATCCATGACACTAGAGACTTGTTTCATACGGCTAAGATGCTTTTCTACTGCATCTTCAACAAGAGCTTCTTTTTTAGGAGTTTCTTTCTTTGGCATGATCAAGTTCTTGAAGATGACGTGAACTAGACCTACGTGAAGACCGGTTAATCGACTGATATCTTTCACGATTTTGACTTGGATCTCTTCGGCTTTTTCGGGAATGGTGATCCCGTAAGCAATGTTGATTTCTATGCGAATTTTTACGGCGTGATTTTTCTCATCTTGCTCGACGTGAATTCCCTTGACACCATCGCTCTCTCTGCCCAGTAAACTGTCGAATAAGGAACCCTCTAACGGCTCTACACCCTCAATCCGAGCGAGACATTGGATTACGATCGATTGAAAAACCTTACTTTCAATGTCTCGGATGAACACCGTGTCAGGAAGCTCAAGTTCTTTCGTGTCAATTTGTTTGAAAGAGTCGTGCATGGTATTACCCCATTTTGTATATAAATTCTAACTTGATTATACCTTTTTAGGAAATGAATCTCAATCGTTCTTATCTTTTTTTTAACAGTTCACTCAAATACAGTGATTAAAAATTAAAATAACAGTATGCTGGAAATTCTTCCGCTTGCCCGGAAACAGCTCTTGTCACTATGATCAAGGAGATCTTTAACTTAAGTGCTGAGCTCTATGCAACTCTTATTCACATTCATTGTTGGGCTATTCATTGCTTATGCGTGCTCCCATTACGCAAAAAAAAGAGGACGCAACCCACTTCATTGGTTCATTGGAGGAGCGCTTTTCGGAATCTTTGCTTTAATTACTCTTTTTCTCCTGCCTAACCGCCATCGTATCAAGCCCTATCAAGCGACAGTACCTAAGGTGGAAAAAGTTCCTTCTGTCCCGTTATTGAAAGTGTTGGTCGAAACTCAAGCTAAGAAGCCATGGTACTATCTCGATCAGGATAAAAAACAGTATGGGCCTATGAGCTTTGAAGCCTTGAGAAATGCTCTAGAAGAAGGGAAGCTTCATTTTAACACGTATGTGTGGAACGAAGAATTAGAAGAATGGAAAAGATTAAAGGAGTTGGTGGATGCTCCTTCGGTGCAATAGACCTCAAGTAGAATTGTCTTGAGGTCCTTATCAGGAAATTACCAGCTAGATTTAACAACGCCTGGGATATAACCATTGCTTGCCATTTCTCGGAAGCAAAGACGTGAAAGTTTGAACTTTCTCAAGAAACCACGCGCTCTACCAGTCAACTGGCATCGGTTGCGCAATCTAACAGGTGAGGAGTTTTTCGGCATTTTATTGAGTGCAACTTTTGCGAGTTGACGTTCTTCTTCACTCTTATTCATGTCGAGGATAGTTTTTTTCAGACGCTGACGTTTCTCCCACTTGAGATTTACAGAGCGTTCGCGTCTTTTTTGTTTTGAAATTTGAGATTTAGTCGCCATATTTTCCCAGTTACTTTCTTTTTCGGGCTGGACCTTTTTGCCGCTGTTTGCGGTTGGGGTCAACTTTGTTGATCACATAGATACGTCCACGCCGGCGGACAATTTTATCCCCTTTGGCAGGGTCAGCTTTAATTGAAGCTCTTACTTTCATTGTAAATAACCTACATGAAATTTTGATTGTTTGTGCATACGTTATACGCGATGGAAGGATTTCTTTGCAAGCTCTGGGTCTAAGATTGAGTGGCGTACGCCTAAAATTCACGCCTTCTGTCTCAATTTTAAAATTTAATTTAGATTTTTCTTTTTCTTAGATGGGTTTTCGCGTAAAATTCCAGAGATCGATCGCCTCAAAGGGTGGGCATTTGAAATGCGAAAGGGAATGGATTTTGCTTTTCTTAAAATTCCTATTCTTTTAAAAAGCCTTGGTGGCTGCCAATGAAAACAGGAACACATGACTGAGCAGGGTAATGAGTCAAACGACCTCTTTCAGCAAGCGGAAGGGCGTACCATGCAGTTTTCCCAAGCGGGGTCAATCCAAGATCCTTCTTTAAGTCAGCTGCGCGATCACATCAAAAATGTGATGATCCCACTGCTCATCAAAAGTTTTCAATTAAAATTAGAATTAAGTCAAACGATTAGCCTTCCTTCTCGTTTACAGCCCTTAAAAAGCAAACAGTCTTCCGAGGAGATCATTGAGCAGCTCAAGCAACTAGACAAAGATTTACAGGTCTTGTTCCTCTGGTGCCAAAGTTGTCGCAATCAGATCCAGAAGTCGTTGACGTTACCCGAAGAAGAGATGAAGACGCTGGTCAAAACCAACTCATCTTCTCTTTCTAATCCCGCAGTGAGTAAATCATTTTCAGAAGCCGTCTCAGCTCAATCTGGTCTGTTTAAGCATGCCATCAAAAAAGAATCCTTAGAAAAAATTGCAGAAGTTCCTCCGGTCAAACGGCGTTGGTGGCAGAGATTGCTCGGCTCCATGTTCCACTAATTAAGGTAGATGTTCACACATACCCTTCGTCGGGGAGTTTTGCAATTGCCTCAATAGAAAAGAAGGTGGCTCTGGTGACAGCAGCTTCCGCTTCTAGCGGGAGCTGCTGATTGAAGAATATAATCCTTGAAATAAAATTGTTAATGGAAAACATTGGAGCATCTTATCATCAACAACTCAGGAGATCATCTATGCTTACAATGCGTTCATTCGTGTTTCTGGCAATGGTACTAAATGGCATTGGCAATCCGTTGGTTGCGGAAGTTGCAATAAGGAAATTTACCTCAGAATCGGTCTGCGCAGGTCATCCTGACAAAATTTGCGATCAAGTCAGCGATGCGATTTTAGATGCGATCTTGACGCTAGATCCCAAGGCAAGAGTAGGAGTGGAAACCGTAGTTGGTGATAATTGTATCGGTTTATTCGGAGAAGTCAATTCGACTGCAAAAGTAGATTTCGCGGCGGTTGCGACGAAAAAGATAAGAGACCTCGGCTACACGGAACCGAAATGGGGATTTTCTTACCTTTCACCCGTATCGGTGTACATCCATCAACAATCTCCTGACATCGCAGTTGGTGTGGGAGAGGATCAAGGAGCAGGCGATCAAGGGATGATGTTTGGTTATGCCTGCGATGAAACACCGGAGTTGATGCCGCTTCCCATCAGCCTTGCTCATGCCTTGACAAAAGAATTGGATACTGTTCGAGAAAACAAAGTATTGCCTTTCATTCGCCCGGATGGGAAATCGCAAGTCACGGTTCTTTACGAGGGTGATCGACCCTTTGCGATTGAGTCAGTTGTGATCGCTTCTCCCTATTCGGAAGAGATCGATCTGGAGACCGTCAGAGAAGGAATTATCCGCGAAGTTGTCAATCCTGTTCTCAAGAGATATGGATTTTCTATCGATCAGAAACAGATCGTGGTCAATGGAACGGGAACCTGGCATATTCCCGGTCCCGCATCAGATGCAGGCCTTACGGGAAGAAAAATCGTCGTGGACGGCTATGGAGGATATGCGCGAATTGGCGGAGGAGCTTTTTCAGGCAAAGATCCGAGCAAGGTCGATCGTTCGGGAGCCTATGCGGCGCGCTTTATCGCAAAAAATATTGTTGCGGCGGGATATGCGAAACGGTGCGAAGTGGCTTTGGCGTATGTGATCGGCCATTCGACTCCTCTAATGAAGCAAATCGATACTTTTGGAACCGCGACTGTTACCCAAGATGAAATCGAGGCTTATGCAAAAAAGTTAATCGATACTTCCGTGAAGGGCATCGTCCAGGCGTTGGATTTGCGGAGACCCATCTATCAGCCTACCGCCGCTTACGGACATTTCGGCAGGGAACAATTTCCCTGGGAAAAGGTAGTTGCGCAATGAGCTTTAAATGACATCAAATCCAAGATTGAAGTGTCTGCGGGTGCCAAAGTTGTCACAGATCCAGAAGTCGTTGACATTACCCCAAGAGGAGATGAAGATGCTGGTCAAAAGCAACTCATCTTCTCTTTCTAATCCCGCAGTGAGTAAATCATTTTCAGCAGCTGCTTTAGCTCAATCTGTGCTGTTTAAGCATACCATCAAAAAAGAGACGCTAAAGAAGATTGCAGAAGTTCCTCTTGTGAGACAGCGTTGGTTTCAGAAAGTACTCGGCGCCATGTTCCCCTGATTAAAAATCGGTTAATAACCTTTTTTATTTAAATGTAAATAAATTATTTAACGTAGGTTGTTTTAAATTAATTGATTAAGTTAATTAAAAAAAATGGTTGAAAATAACGCATTATTTGTTGTATAACTATTATTATAGTTAATTTTAACAAAGGATAATTTATGTCATTAGCTCTTGAACGCCTAACCCTCACGCCTGCTGTACCAGCCCCTATTCCAAAAGCGTCTCTTAAAGGTTTGCCAGATCTTCTCTTTCGCCATGTCATAAGCTTTTTGGATGTTGAAGATCATCGCAGTCTCGTCCTTTCTTGCAAGATGGGGAAAAAAAAATGGAGTCTTTGGATTGAAGATGAACGAGGTATGGCAAGACTATTGGAAATACACCGACATGTTAAGGAAGCTACTTCAATGTGGCGTAGCGGCAAACGCCTCAAGTTAATTGCTTCGCCAAAGGATAGTTCCCAAGAGAGTAGCCAATTAAAATCAGAAGCAGTTCAAGATGCGAGTCAGTCGCAACAGGCCTTAGTACAAGGCTCTAGAGTTCGTAAAAAGGGTTCTCTCTTCTCTGAATTAGAGGCTTCTGACATCTGTGAAAATGCTTCTTTCTTCTCTGACTTGGAGGATTCTCCCACTCCTATCTCTGAAAAACCTTCTTACTTCTCTAAATTAAAGGATGCTCCCATTCCCATCTCTGAATTAATTAAAAAAGGGGATTTATCCGAAGCGATTCGCCGTATTCACGACATGGCGGGACTGCCTAAGTATAAAGTGAATTATTTCATGGAATGTGTATTCAAGTTTGTTGAACAAAACCGTATTGAAGAGGCTGTACAAATAGTAGAGTCCATGAAAAAAATAATCGATACGGATAAAGCAGCTCTAGGGTTTGTAGAAGAGCATATTCTCAAATATTTAGACAAAGCGATTTTTGCCGTAGGGGATTGGGTTGTTTCTAGTGATCTGTCACAAAAACAAGCTAG
>JABDFI010000007.1 GCA_013286595.1 Chlamydiota bacterium
CCGCGCGATCTCTTTTCAAGACGGATGCAGCATTTGAATAACTGCCAATTACACCATCCAAGCTGGAGGCTCCTTCAGTTTCAATATTTTGACCGAATGCATCGCTATTATTGTGTAAAACAAGAGCAAGTCCCTGAGGTCCCTTATAACTGCCATCCATTCCAAAAAGGGCAGTTTCGCTTAACACTGCTACATGTGGCAAAACCTTTTGAAAGAGTGGAACCATTGTTTTATCAGCATAATCGCTAAAGCCAAGAACTTTTAAATTGGAAAACAGGTTTTCTTGTACTAAAGACTGGAAGGCTAAAGCCTGTAAACGATTTAAGATCGCACCCCCTCCCATTGTTCGAGCAAAAATAGAAGGAGGACTGATCGTGTATACATATCCTTGAGACGCATTCCCATTTAATACTTTAAACTCATTACGTATCTGTTGAACATAAATTTGGTAAAGAATCTCTAAGGAAATAATCGATTCCCCTATTTGCATGAACTTCCCTTGAAGAGTGTGATCTCTTTGAGGATTGTGAATGAGCGCTTCGAGATACCCTTGAGTCTCGACTTGATTCATAATTTGATCTGCAGAAATTTCATTAAGAGCTGGAAGTCGATGAGTAGGCGATAGATGATAAATCATGTGTTTAAGAAGTTTTTCTTCATATCTAGCACGAAATTCACTATCTCTTTTTGAAGTTGCTGATGGGATGTCATCTTTATTTAGCGGTTCACCTAATACAGCTTGGTGCTGAACTTTCACTAAAGGCATTACGACCGTATCATATTCAAAATCCGGGTGAATAGCAGCGCTTAGGATAACTTTGCGAACCTGATTGTTTCCAAATGGTTTCCCTTGAAGGTGTCCTACCCATTTGTAATCCCCTGCCATCAAAATACTAGCTACAGGAGTAACAAAAGTATGAAGAGCTCCTTCCATATTGGTAATTTGATCTCCAGGAACATATTTAACACCTATAGCACTGTTTTTTTTGTGACGCATTAGATGTTCAACCATGGCTTTGGAAACAAAAGCACTTTTACCGATTAAAGGAGGTAGAAATTTCCCGGATAAACCAAAAAAATCCTCTCTACGTACAACAGTTTTTCCTCCAGAAAGTTGTTCTAGGACAGAAGAATCGATATTTTGAAAAGTTGGAGCATAACGGCCTTGGCTAGATGAAGAAACAGGTTTAGAGACAAGGAAAGAGCCTGAAGAAATCAAGACTAAAAGCCCCCCTGCAACAGCAAAACTTGCTGTAAGACCTATACCCAAGGCGGGTGCTGTAAACGGAAGAGAAGCTAGCAACCCTATACCTAAGATTACTCCAGCTATTTTCAAAGTTTTAACTGTTGTGGGATGTTCGCAAGTCCAAGTTCTAATTCTCTGAAAACAATTAAAGTTTTGATACTGTGCTCTAAAAGAGCTGCTTCTAAATTCTACATCCATAATCCCTCTTTTATAGGTCAAATCATCGACTTAATTTTATTAAAACTCAACCAATAAAACTAAAACAACAACCACAGACTAATTACTTTCATTTCTCTTCTTCAAAAGAGTTTTTATGTTCGTCCTTAAAAAAAGCATTTTTCCATTTTTTCTCTTTAGGCAAGCGCTCTTGAACAAAATCAATAAAACAGCGAATTTTTCGAGATAAAATACGTCTTTGAGGATAAGCGACATAAATTGGCACTTCTTCTTGCGAAAAAGGATTCAAAATTTCAATAAGCAATCCCAAGTCAATTGCTTCACTAACAACGTATTCATGTGTTTTCATAATACCCATCCCTTTGATGGCAAAATTTAACAAAGTTTCCGCGTCATTGACCTGTAAAAAAGGCTTAATTTGCACAGGAGAGTGATTTGAGAACAATAAAGAGGCATTTTGCTTCCTCATGGAGTGGGCTAAATAACGATGCTCAAGCAATTCGATAGGCGTTTTTGGCGTGCCATATTTTTTTAAATATGAAGGCGATGCTGTAAATACATAGCGCGTCGACATAAGTTTTTTTTGAATGATATTTGTGGATTCAGGCTGAAGGCTCATACCGATCAACACATCTACTTCCTCCTTCTCCATGTCAGGCACTCGTTCAGCCCATTCCAGGTTTAGATAGATTGCAGGATATTTATCTAAAAATGCATCGATGTGTGGATTTAAAAACTGCTTTGCAAAGTAGCGGGCAGAGACAACGTTCAGCCTCCCTTGCGGTTCTGCATGGAGCTCTCCGATCGCATCCTGAGCTTCTTCTACCTTCATTAAAATGTTTTTGCACTGGTCATAAAAAAGAATGCCTGGTGGCGTCAAAACCATCGTACGTGTTGTTCTGACTAAGAGTTGCAATCCCAGAATCTCTTCTAACTTATTGATCTGCTTGCTAATCGCAGAAGTCGAAATTTTCATTTTTTTAGCAGCTAAAGCAAAGCTCTCTTCCTCAACCACCTGCACAAAACTTTGAAGAAATGGCAGGGTTGCTATTATTTCCATTTTGGAAACCATTGTTTCTTTTTATTCATATTATGTATTTCTAAGAAATAATGTACCATAAGGAAAAAGAATGAAATTGTGAGATTTTGATGCATCAGACGGCCAAGGCATTATCTTTGCCATTGATAATCATACTATTGGGATTTCCGCATATCAGCGAAACGATTTATACTCCTTCGCTTCCTCTGATCGCAAAAGAACTGATGACAACCCCCTATTGGGCTGAGATGAGCTTGGCTATCTATTTCGTGGGGTTTGCCTTAGGTGTTGCTTTTTGGGGGTTTTGTTGCGATAGGGTTGGTCGCCGTCCGGCTTTGCTAGCAGGTTTAAGTATCTATACCATCTTCTGCCTCTTATTGGGATTGTGTTCCTGCATAGAAACATTGCTGTTCTGGCGATTTCTTCAGGCGTTTGGGGCAAGTGTCGGCTCAGTGGTCACTCAGACCATGCTCAGAGATTTATATGATGGCAAAAAACGACATCAAATTTTTGCCGTAGTCAGTGGAGCCTTAGCATTTACTCCGGCACTTGGTCCTTGGATTGGTGGATATATTGCTATGCTACTTGGGTGGCAAGCCAATTTTTATGCGCTCATGATAGCTGGAGCCTTGCTTTTTCTTTATTGCCTTCGCCACCTACCTGAGACACGCTCTGTAAAATTTCAGAGCAACATTTTTTGGTATTTGATAGTTAAAATGCTAAAGGACAGACATCTATTGCGACATGTACTCCTTATTTCCCTTTGCAATGGGATCGTTTTTGGATTCTATGCTGAAGCCCCATTTTTATTCATTGAACTTATAGGATTTACTCCACCAGCCTACGGAAGTTTTGGGCTTATTCTATGCGTTGCTGGACTTGGAGCCTCATTTATCTCACATAAATTGAATGAATTTATGTCTGCAGAAAACATCATTAAGAAAGCCTCAATGATTTGCATAGTAGGGTCCTCTAATCTGCTTGTTGCTGCATGGATAGGCTTATTTAATCCAACCGTAGGCATCGCAGGCATGGCCTATATTGGAATAGGAATAGCCTTAATCTTTACAGGCGTCGGCTTGCTGATATCAAATAGCCTGAGTCTAGCCTTGAAAGAGTATAAAGATACTTTGGGTGTTGCTGGAGCCTTCTTCGGCTTTGCCTATTACATCGGCATTGCCTGTTGTATGACAGCAATCAGCTATTTACACAATGGAACACCTTATCCCATGCCGTTATCGTTCCTTCTTTTTTCTCTACTTCTTTATAGGCTGGGAAGCTCTGTCTGTAAGGCTTGTAAAACTCCAAATTAGACTCCTATAACGCGCCTGAAGATATCCGTAAGTTATCACGCGCCATCTGAAAGATTTCCTCATTGTTAGGCTATAAGTTCATATATTGATAAGTAATGTAATGAATCACAAATCCGCCAAATTCTGCATAAGTTTTTTATGTTGTCTATTTAGCTCTTTGAATTTTTCACGAAACTCATCAAGTTTAACATCTAGAACAGATTGGATAACCAATCCACCACTAGGGTTCACTGAAATTTGAAAAAGAGCATCTTCTGGAATTCCTGCAGCTTCTAAAATAGCTTTATCTACTACTATTGCACGGCTATTGCCATGCTTAATCAAGCGCTTTAGCATAATCACTCTTTCTTCTTTCCGTATCCACAATGTTATTACGAAATTTAATTCGATTACCACATAATTTTGCAACCAATTGATTATCAAAACAAAGCAATTTTTTTAGAAAAGGAAAGAAACTCCAGTTACTGGGTACACTTCGAACTTTTGACTGGCTCGGCCTCTCTCAAGAATTTTCAACCCTTCTGCTAAATGCTTGACCTGAAAACTTTTTTGCTATATCTCCCGATAGAGAAAGGTGGATCGATATACCAAGTCAAATTACCGACGCACACTACATACGTTTTTGATGCAGTAAAGGACATATTTTATGGCTGACAAATTGTTCGGAGTTGCAAATCTCCTCTTTTTTTCAGTTTTTGCGGCTTTTTTTGCTATTATTTTTCATCGAATGATCCAACTTGACACCCCCCTACTTTTTCTGATTGTTCCCTTTTTTCTTCTCGGCGTCAATTGGGGATTAAGTAACTCAGCAATGATCACGGCTGTTAACCAAGTCATTCCTTCTCGCAAAATTGGAGCAGCACTTGGGACTATTGCAACGATTTGGAATATTGTAGGATCAATTCTTTTAGCTGTTAGCACAGCGGTTTTCCACTCTGTAGAGATCCGAACATCATTTTTACCGGCCTTTCATAGTGCAATTAATTTTAATATCGTTTTTGCAACAATCATTTTAGTCGTCGTTATTTGGGTGCGCATACGATTAAAAAAAGTTAACAAACGATTGTCGTAGTTATACTTCATCTCTATACCGAAGAAATTTCAAAATTAAAAATATTCAGACGAGAAATGGATTCTAGATTTTCGAGAGTGCTCCGAAAGATCAAAACAGACGAAATCATCGAATCTTTTCTATCTCATTGCAATGGCTAAACCCCAGTTATGTTGCTAAAAGTGAAAAAATTTATTAGCATGTATGATTTGGTAAAATTATGCTTATCACAGACGAGAGATATTCCCCTGGATCATTAGATCTTTGTACAGGATATGAACACATTCACCGCTATCTATTTGCGCTACAGTATATTCGAGGGAAAAAAGTGCTTGATCTAGCCTGTGGGGAAGGCTATGGAAGTGCTCTATTAGCGCGATCAGCATCAGAGGTGATCGGAATTGATATTTTCCCAGATGCAATCTCTCATGCAAGCGCCGTGTATCAAATGAACAATCTCTCTTTTCTTGTTGGAGCGATGGACTCTATTCCCCTACATGATCTGTTCGATGTGATTGTTTGTTTTGAAGCCATCGAACACATTGGGAATCACGGCGCTCTATGCCACGAAGTCAAACGACTATTGAAACCTAACGGAATTTTTATCGTCTCAACCCCCAACAAATCGGTCTATTCACAAAATGGAAAAACTCAAAATCCTTACCATGTGAAAGAGCTCGATTTAACCGAATTACAACTGCTTTTAGGCAAACATTTTCAATTTCAGTACGTGTATGGACAAAAAACAACTACCTCATCTAGAATTTTTTCACTTCATTCCTCCAACAATACCACAGAAGAACAGCGGATTCAAATGCAAGCAAATGGATTTTGCTCAACGACTCAAGAAGATCCTTTGCCCCGCTATTACATCGCATTAAGTTCAGACGAAAGAATTGAAGCTAATAACGGAGTATCCTATCTCACAGATGTAGCTGAGCGAAAAGGCTTTGCTCAATGGATGATGCCTGAAAAGAGCCACTGGATACGGGGAAAAACACTGAGAAAATTTCTGAAGCTATTACAACGTAAATTTACCTCATAGGTTTTTTATAATGTTTGAAAATAAACGAGTTCTCGTAACAGGAGCAGATGGTTTTATCGGCTCTCATCTTACAGAAGCATTAATCGAACAAAAAGCTCAGGTCAGAGCTCTTGCATTTTACAATTCTTTCAATCATTGGGGCTGGCTAGAAGAAATCTCGAAATGTCATCCTGTGGAAGTAGTGACTGGGGATATTCGAGACGTCACTACTTGTCGACGCATCATGAAAGATATAGATATCGTGTTTCATCTTGCATCACTGATCTCTATTCCTTACTCCTATCTAGCGCCTGAATCCTACGTTGCCACCAACGTCATGGGCACCACTCATTTATGCCAAGCTGCTATTGAATATAAAGTCGAACGTTTTGTCCATATTTCTACTTCTGAGGTCTATGGATCTGCTAAATATATTCCCATGGATGAAAATCATCCTCTGCAGCCCCAATCGCCTTACAGTGCAAGTAAAATTGGATCTGAAAGCATTGCGATGAGCTACTTTTATGCATTCGGACTTCCTGTCACAGTGATTCGCCCCTTCAATACTTACGGCCCCAGACAATCTCCCCGAGCCATTATCTCCTCGTTCATCACGCAACTTGTGGAAGGTAAAACTCAACTATCTGTAGGCAATGTTTCTCCTAAAAGAGACTTCACTTTTGTCTCAGATACTTGCCATGCTTTTCTGCTGCTGGCTCAATCCCAACAAGCAATTGGTGAAATCATCAACGTAGGTACTGGCACTCAGATTAGTATCCAGAAACTAGCGGAAAAAATTGCTCTTTTGATGGGGGGCCAAATCGAGTTAGTGCAGGAGCTAATCAGAATGCGTCCTAATACAAGCGAAGTAGATCAATTATGCTGTAATCCTGAAAAGCTGAAAAAAATCACCTCTTTTCACCCTCAAATCTCTTTGGAAGAAGGATTAGAAAAGACCATCGAATGGTTCTTAGAGCATCGATCTGAACATAAAGTTGGGTTATATCATGTCTAAAACCGCTGTGATTTTGGCGGGTGGCCTCGGAACGCGATTAGGTCATTATACAAAAAATACGCCTAAATCACTTCTTCCTATCCACAATCGTCCGATCTTGGAAATTCTGATCTCTCAACTAGCGCAAGCAGATTTTACTCAAATCATTTTGGCAGTCCATCATTTTTCCAATCACATCCGCTCTTTTTGTAAAGATGGATCTCAATGGGACGTTGCGATCGAGTATGTTCAAGAACAACAACCTCTTGGTACAATTGGTCCGGTCAAACAAATCGCCTCTCTCCCAAAGCACTTCCTTATTCTCAATAGCGATATTCTCACAGACTTAGATTTTGAAGCATTTTATGCTCAACATGTACAGAGCGATAATTTGTTTAGCGTTGCCTATTTCCTGCACCAGGAAGAGTGTTCCTATGGGATCTTAGAAATCGAAGATCAAAGAATGGTCGGCTTTAAAGAAAAACCAAAGTCTGATTATTGCGTCAATATGGGTATATACATGGCAAATAGAAAAATTTTAGATCACATCCCCGATCATCAATTTTTTTCATTCGATCATTTGGCTGCACAGCTTCTCCACAATAACCTACCTATTGCGGCTATCCTTCACCGAGGAACGTGGTTAGATATTGGATCTATAACCAACTATGAAAAGGCTCAGAATCTATTTACAAAGGATTTTGCATGCGCATTCTCGTAACAGGAGGAAAAGGCTTTTTAGGCCGGGTATTGATTCAAAAGCTCCAGCTGGAAGGTTATACCACGATTTCTGTGAGTTCAGAGCAATGTGATTTGTCGCAAGCCAATGCGGTTCAATACTTGCCAACTGATGCTCCAGATTATGTCTTTCATTTAGCTGGAAAAACTGGAATTTTATCTAGCTGGGAGCACCCAGAGATGTTTTATCGTGCGAATGTAGATACTACAAGAACTGTATTAGAGTATTGTCGACAAAACAAAACCCCTCTTCATTATGTCAGCAGTTATATCTATGGGAATCAAGGAGCCCAACCCATTTCTGAAGAAGCACCTGTTCAACCTAATAATCCCTATGCTCACTCCAAATGGATAGCAGAAGAGATGTGTCGTTTTTATGTCCGTTTTTTTTCCATGTCGATTACAATTTCGCGCCCATTTAACATTTATGGCCCATCGCAACCCGCTCATTTTTTTATTCCTCGCATGATCCAGCAGTTGAGAACTCAAGACAGACTTCAAGCAAACAATTTAAACTCTAAGAGAGATTATGTGTTCGTAGAGGATGTTGCAGATTCTCTGATTGCAATTATGCGGAAGGGCAAGACGGGGGATTGTTATAACATTGGAAGTGGCACCTGCTTTTCTTGTAGAGAAGTGATTGAGCTATTGCAGTCTTTGCTTGGTAGGCATCAACCGATCTTTTCGGAAGACCAAACTTGGCATGAAGAGATTCTCCATGCACAGGCAAATAGAGACAAAATCAGCAAGGAGCTCGGCTGGCATCCGCAGCACTCTCTTCACGACGGGCTCATCAAATGTCTTTGATGCACGCCTTTTCCCGCGCTAAATATCATGTGAAAGAGAACCTTCAACGCAATTTATCCAAGAAAACAATAGAAAGGATTAAAACTCTCCTTGCTTACCTGAAATTGTTCATTGATATCCCCCTGCTGACTGCAAAAGTATACTTCACCAATCCACGTGGGACAGTTTTGTTATGCTACGATTCTCCAGCCTCCGTGGGGGGCACAGAATTACAAATCATTCTCATCGCAGAACAGCTTAAAAAAATGGGTTTGAGACCTCTTGTCGTCACAATGGGTAAACTTCGCGCTCAACGCACTTCTGAATTTTTCCTGAGATTAAAGCAGATGGGCGGGATTGGGCACTTGCACTTAGGAAATGTAGGACTTATAAAGCATACTCTATGTGAAAAGTACAGAACTGTTCTTTTAAAGAGGTTACAAGCCTCTATTTGTCATTGCTTCAATCCTTTGAGCACACGGCTTGCTAGCTCGGCGAAAAAAGCCGGACTGAAAATCATCTATTCTGAAACAGGCTTGCCTTGCAAAAATTTTTGGTGGGAACCTCTATTCCCTCACGTCAATGAGATTGACACCGTGCTAGCTATATCAACAGCGAGTCTATCAGAATTGCGAGGCGAGTTAGGTTACAGAGGACCTGCCACTGTGATCTATTCTCTGATTGACCCTCCACCCGTCCATATAAGGGCCCGTTCCCCCATTCCTGGAGAGCTGAAAATTGTCTATTTTGGGCACATGCATGTTCATAAAGGCGTTCACATTCTTTTCCGCGCCTTTCAAAAATTACTTTCCATTTACCCCAATGCTTATCTGACTTTCATAGGAGAAGGAGCTTCTAGACAAGATCTGGAAAGACAGGTGATACACACTACCATGGAAAAACATGTCTTTTTCTCAAATTTTAAAAAAAATGACGCTATTTACACGCATATCTCCCATTTCGATTTAATGTGTTTACCCTCTTTTTCCGAGGGGATGCCTTGTAGCATTTTGGAAGCTATGTCTATTGGTCTTGCAGTTCTCTCTACGAAGGTGGGAGGAATTCCCGAATTAATCGAAGATGAAGTCTCTGGTATCTTAGTACCTCCCCACAATGAAACAGCTCTTGCTCAAGCTTTGGCCCGTTTTGCCTTGGATCCTTCTTTTCGATCTCATACTGCAGAAAATGGCTTCCGTCGGTTTAACAACCTTTTTGCACCTCATCGCATTATTGCCCAGTTACTGCCACTTTATACCCAAACAATGACATGAAAAAGTTGATAAAAAGAGTCATTCTCCCCTTACTTCTTGTAAATTGGTTGTGGGGAATTAAGGTAAAAAGACATTCCCTATTTACTCGTAAGATAAAAGTGGGATTTGGACCAATTACTAGTGGAGAGAATGATTTTGCAGAAAGAAAATGGCGAATCGATCCGATTATCAATGAGATCAATCGAATGAGCAATCGCTATGTGGCAGGGTTTTTTATTTCTCCCAAAACAATGAAAAAATTTGATCGGATTATTATTGTGAAAAAATTCACCTCAAATTTTATTCCGATCATCAAGAACCTAAAGGGAAAAAAGAAAATTTTCGTTTACGATATTGTAGACAACCCAAATTGTGCTAAAGAATATAGATCCTACCTTGATACGCCAGAATTTACAGATTTGATGGATGGATTTATTCTGTCTACCCCTCTTCATAAAAGAACCCTCAAGTCTTACTCCAAACCATCGATGTTAATCGAACATCCTGTCATTAATTCTTCCCACAAAACAGATTACAAAAATGGCCAAGAAATTATCCTATTAGCGCAAGGGTATTATGAGAATCTGAGGAATCTCAAAACGGTTGAGTCGCTACTACCTGAAATGTCTAGAAACATTGGAAAAAAAATTATTCTTATCTATCATTCTGAGGTCGTATTTCCTCAAACAGAATGGACTCGCTACGTGAAATGGACGGTGGACACTTGTTTCCCCATGATGAATCAAGCTGATATTGCCGTGACAATTAAGGATTTACACAAATTACATCAAAGGACTAAGCCATCGACTAAAGTCATTGCCTACATGGCAGCAGGCCTCCCTGTGATCTGCTCCCCCACTGTAGCTGATCGGTTAGTCATCCACCACCGCATTAACGGATTATTTGCCTATACAAACGATGACTGGAAATATTGGATAGAAAAATTAGCAGTGAATGTTCAATTGCGCAAGCAGATTGGCAGAGCGGCGAGAGCAAGTGTAATCGACCGTTACTCTGTCAAAAACATAACTAATAAATACCTTCATTTATTGGATCAATTGTGAAACAAAAAAAGTCATTTACAGTCGGTTTAATTATCAGTTTAGTGACCCTCTTTTGCGTCTATTTTTTCATGAGGCCACCGGAAATGACAACAGCTACTCTTGCCATTTTTGTTCACATCCCAAAAACTGCCGGAGAAGGGTTTAAAAGAAACATCGAAGCTTCCTACTCTCGGAATCATTTTATCAGAACCAGTTTCACCCATTTCGAGCCCTATTATGATATTGGACAAAAAAAAGTGAAATTCTATGAAGGACTTAACCACTTTAAAACAAATATAGCCTCGTTATTGGAGCAAGACCGAAAAGCCATCCGCTGTATAGCTGGACATGATTCTTACTTTGGTATTCATGAATTATTTCCACAAGAACCTAAATACATAACTTTTATTCGCGATCCCATAGACAGGACCATTTCTCTTTATAATTTCGAAAGAACCGCCTGGGAAATTTATTCCACCCACCTCCCCTTTAACCCCTTTGAGCACAATTTTTTGAAACGACTCCAAGACCATTTTTTGATCGACGGTAAAGTTCCCGATTTTGAAACATGGCTAGAACAGATTTACAATCAGAAACATCCATTTTATTTGAGTATGGCAAATTACCTAACACATCTCGGATTTTCCACCGATTCCTTAGATCAATTTGCCTTCGTGGGTATCACAGAATCCTACGATGAGGATGCCCTTTTCTTGTACCATGAATTGGGAGTGAGTCGATTTTATGCAGATAAAAATGCGTCAACACATTTTGTTATTAGAGAGCAATTAGAAGATCGAGTACTGGAAAAAATCAAGGAGAAGAATCAAGAGGACTTTAGACTATATCAACTCGCTCTTGAAAAAAATCAGGAGTTAAAAAACCAAAGAGAAGATTTCCAGCAAATCATCTCCTCGATGCAAAAGAAGAAAACACTCTTTTTGATCTTAGAACCAGCCCTAGGTTGGATCGAGCGGATTATTCACAAGTGCCAAAAGATTTTTAGAGAGATTAATTGACGGAGGTGTAAGGCTTAAGGCGCAATCGCATGATAGGTTGCCAAATGTTTATTGTTGCCTTGATTCAAAACAAAAGAGGAAAACCATGAAAAAAGACCATTTTTCCCGTATTTTTACATGTTGTATGTTACTCACGTTGTCGATCGCTCCAAAAGCAGCTATTGCATCATCTGAAATATTTAATTATTCTTCTGTAAGACTTTCAGGTCATGTTCCCAGCAAGGCAGTGTCCGAGGCGGTTTTCTTAAAAGGCCTGGATTCCCCTACTTTTGTTCCTGTGACCTTCGTTTTGCCATTGCGCAATCAGGAAGCATTGGAAGCATTAATTCAACGCCTCTATGATCCGACAGATGAAGAACATTACGGTAAGTACCTTACGCCTGAAGAGTTTGCTGAGCAGTTTTCTCCTACTCAGGAAGACTACGATCAGGTCATGGCCTATGCAAAAAGTTTAGGTCTGACTATTTCTGGAACTCATTCTAATCGTACGCTCTTGAATGTTTCAGGTCCGGCAGAATCCATTGAAAAAGCTTTTAATCTTCATCTTCAACAATACCAGAAAGCCGATGGACGGATATTTTACGCCCCAGATAATGACCCTGAAGTTCTACGTCCTATCGCATCTATTATTCGTGGTGTTGTTGGCCTGGATAACCACGCTGTTTGGCATACGTATAACCGACCAAAAAAAACAACGGAAGTGATTTTAGCTTCGGATACTGGATCGAACACTTTTCCTTCAGGTCCTGGAGGAGGTTATGCCCCAAAGGATATCGTGACTGCTTACAATCTAACTCACATGGCAACCAATGGAACCAATCAAACCATTGCCCTCTTTGAGCTTGGAAGCTACCTGGCGAGCGATCTCCAAGAATATACTCAATATTTTGGCTTACCTACAGCTAAGATACAAAATATTTTGGTCGATGGCGGTTCCACTAGTGGGATTGATCCTGAAGTAATCCTAGACATTGAGCTTGCACTAGCTATTGCACCAAAAAGCCATATTCTCGTTTATGAAGGGCCGAACTCAGGTCAAGGAGTTCTGGATACCTATAATCGGATTGCTACCGACAATCGTGCTAAACAAGTGAGTACTTCTTGGGGGTTGGGTGAAGGCTTTTCGAATACACAATCTCTTCAGGCTGAAAATGCTATTTTCCAACAGATGGCAGCACAAGGGCAGACAATTTATGCTGCTGCTGGTGATAGTGGCGCTTATGATGATGGTTCTCAAACTCTTATGGTGGATGATCCGGCATCTCAACCTTACGTCGTGGGCGTAGGTGGGACAAGGCTTATAGTAAATTCCACAAACGGCGCCTACAGCAATGAAACAGTTTGGAATGACGGTCCAGGTGACGCTGGCGGAGGTGGAGTGAGTACAGTTTGGCCAATCCCTTCATGGCAAAAAAATGTATCCACTGTCTATTCTAAGACCAATCGAAACGTTCCGGATGTTACACTGAACGCAGATCCAGATACTGGCTATTCCATTTACTATAACGGGCAATGGACGATATATGGTGGGACGAGTTGTGCAGCTCCTCTTTGGGCAGCTTTTACTGCACGTGTAAACCAAAAACGAGTGGAAAATAAAAAGTCTGTTTTAGGCTTTGCGAATCCATTTTTTTATGCAATCGGGCTTGGTTCATCGTATAATGCAGATTTCCATGATATCACAACGGGTAACAATTTGTATTATTCAGCTGGCACAGGTTATGATAATGCTTCGGGATGGGGTTCTTTTAATGGCGCTAACTTGCTACACAATTTAGCAAGTGTAACGTCGTCGTTGTCGTCTAGTCAGCGTTCTCCTCTTTTGAATCTTGCCATGACGTGCACAGCTCCCTTTAAGAAAGGAGGAACTGGTACTTATGAAATTGTTATTTCAAATCACGGCAATAGTTCGACATCAGACATGCTGACTTTAGTCATCACTCTTCCAACAGGCCTTACCTGTAAATCGTTGAGGGGATCTGGATGGAAGTTTGATAAAAAAACTCTAACTTGCAAGCACAGTAGTATTCTAGAGGCAGGTTCAAGCTATCCGCCAATAAAGTTGGTGGTAAATGTAGATCGTGATGCGCCAAATTCGGTGACTCCAACAATTGCCGTATCAGGAGGCTGAGAGTATTTGAACATATATCCCGCGGTCCAATTGACCGCGGGACCTATACTGATTAGAGGGAGTTGCAAAACTAACAAAACAAAAGGATTTTTCGGGAACTTTCCAAGCAAGGCTTAGATTGGCCCCGAAAAATCCTTTTGTTTTGTTAGTTTTGCAACTCCCTCAGTGGTAAAATTGTAGGTTGCCTTGTTATTCTGCATCAATTTCAATTGTCTCAACAACCTCTTTTGCTTTTCTTCTTGCTTCTTCGATGGTTTCCGCTCTTGCTAAAGCGACTCCCATGCGGCGATGCCCTTTGACTTCAGGTTTCCCGAATAAGCGAAGATCGGTCATGGGGGCTTTCAGTGCCTTATCGAGATTTTTGTAGACGATTGAAGAGGTATTCCCATGGACTAAAAATGCGCAAGAAGCAGAAGGTCCATAGCAGACAATTTCTGGAATAGGAAGACCAAGAATAGCCCGAGCATGAAGAGCAAATTCAGAGAGATTTTGAGAACCGAGAGTGACCAAGCCCGTATCATGTGGTCTAGGAGATACTTCGCTGAAAAACACCTCATTACCTTTAATGAAAAGCTCTACGCCGAAAATACCGAAGCCGCCAAGTCGTTCTGTAATCACTTGTGCAATTCGCCTTGCTTCTTTTTCAACACCAATATCCATGGGATGAGGCTGCCAAGATTCTCGATAATCACCATCGATTTGCAGGTGACCGATGGGTTTGCAAAAACTCGTGCCCTCTTTGTGACGTACGGTCAATAAGGTAATCTCATAGTCAAAATCGATGAATCCTTCCACGATCACCCGCCCCATAGTTCCTCGACCACCTGTTTGAGCATACTCCCACGCTTCATCAACTTGGCTTAAATTGCGGATAATGCTCTGTCCTTTTCCCGAAGAACTGACAATCGGTTTAATGACGCAAGGAAGCCCTAGTTGCTCGATGGCTGCATATAATTGCTCTTTTGTGTCGACAAATAGATAAGGAGATGTTTTAAGTCTTAATTCTTCAGAAGCCAGCCTCCGAATCCTTTCGCGGTTCATGGTGATATGTGCGGCATGAGCCTTGGGGATCACGCTGTACCCTTCCTGCTCTAATTGAATGAGGGCTTCGGTAGAGATCGATTCGAGTTCTGGGACAATTAATGAGGGGTTTTCTTTTTTAATTGTCTCATACAGGAGATTTTGATTGCGGATATCGATAACGTAAGACCGATGGGCTACTTGCATGGCTGGCGCATTCGGGTATCGATCGATCGCCACGACCTCCACTCCAAAGCGTTGTAGTTCGATCGCCAACTCTTTTCCAAGTTCTCCTGCGCCACAAAGAACAACTTTCGTCGACTTGGCCGTGAGAGGTGTTCCAATTTGAGTGCAATATACGGAAGAGAAAATAAAAGAGAAAAAAATGAATGACCTGCAAAACATGAAAACCCTTTTGTTACGAGCAAAAAAGTAACCAATACAATTATTTTATGTCAATTTGCTTCCAAATTTTGCAGATCTCCTCGGGAGGTTTGCAAAGTTCGTCAACTACATCAGTAATGGAGTTGTGGTACTTGAGAAGCGATGTCGATCAAGAGGTTCTAGTTTCTAATCCAATAAAATTACATTTTTTTTCACATAAGATCGTATTTGTGAGCACTTTTTTCTCTTTTAAGCAGCTGAAGTCCTACATTTTCGACTTTGAGAGTCATAAACCCTTTCATCGACAACTCTTTCTTAGAGGGAGAAGAAGCTACAGTGTATCGTTTTAATAATTCAGATAAGAAACCTCCCATTTCTGCACGGGCAAACCATCTTCCGGGACATCCATGTGCACCCTCACTAAATACCTTGCTAGGATGCTTATCTTGGATGTCTACAAAACGATGAGGTTGAAAAGAATCTGGTGAGGAAAAAATGCGTCTATTTCTACCTGCCAGATAGGGAGAACATTGAATACCTTCCCCTTTCAAAATGGAGTAACGCCAAACTCTGCCTTTTCCATTATCGACTTTTATCACAAGATCCTGACGCGCATACCGGCTGAATAAGTCAGCGGGGGGATAGAGTCGAAGGCATTCGCTAATAAACTGATCTAATTTTGGGCTCACGTCTTCAGAAGAGGATTGGCTTTCAATGATTTCATTTTGATGAGCACGATGTTGCCCTAAACGCCAAAGGATATATTCCAGCGCAGAAGAGGTTGTATCAGATCCTGCTAGATATACTAAAAGAAGAGTTGCCTTAGCTTGAACCTCATTCAATCCTGAGTGTCTAAGACCATCGGGGAAAGAACCTTTACTCGCGCCAATAGCAGATCTTAAAATGCAGAGAGCTTTCTCATATTGAGTGATTTGACTAGGGGTAGCTTTACTCCATCGTCTAATGAGTTGGAAATTCAGAGCAAAAGTCGCCGCACTACCAATCTCTTCGAAATCTTTGAAGGTTCCCGGGTGATTCAAAAAAAGTCGAGATAGTACAGCAACAGTAAACAATTCAGTCAATTTCCTGGAGGAAATCTGAATGGTTCTATCAACTTCCTTTTGAGAAACCCAATCGAGAACTTCTTTAATCACGTCATTCAATTGAGTCTTTAACCTGGGTAATGCTTCAGGGCCGAGAAATTCAATGAAGGGTTGTCGTAGAGCCGCCACATGTTGATGCGAACATGTGAATAGAAAGTCCTCTTTGGTCACTTTTTCTCCTACAAAAAGATCTTTCAATAGTGGCAAAAAAGCCTTTTCTATGACGTCACCTTCGAACACTCCATGTGGATCATTTCTAAAATAGGGTGTCAATGCATGAATCACTCTAGGAGAGGAGACAATATGGAAAGATATCCCTTTTGGAATGATCGAAGGCATGTAGTTAATCTGATTACCTTGATAGATTTGACGAGCAACCGGTTCATGGATCTCTTTGCATTTTGCCATTAAATAGACATTGTAACATCCATGTGCCATAGTTAGAGGAAATGTCACAATCCGTTTTGCCCAATGGGTGACTTGTTCACATCGAGACTTTGAGGCGATTTCAATTGAAACTCTAGAATCTGTATGGATAGGTTGTGAACATCTACCGCTACCTAAAGTATAGAGAGCATTAAAAAAACTCATAGAGATTGACCCAGTTAAAATTTGAGAAATGATTGATACCGAACGTGATTACTCCAATAAAGGGACGTAATATTTTGCAGTAACTTCTGTGCTTGGAGAGATAGAAATGTCGAGGGACAAGTCGACATATTCGCAAAAAGCTCCAGTAAATCGAAGCTTCTCCTTGCAGCTAGTATGCCAAAGATAAAATAAACTAGTGAATCTCTCCTCTAGCTCAGAAAAGGGACCGCAATGAGTAAAGACAGCGTATTTTCCACCTGCCAACTTTCTTTGTCCCCAATGACCTTTATATTGTATTGAAGCAGAAGCACTCACACAGATATCGAATCGACACATCGCTCTTAAAACAGTCGAAGGATCATCTAAAGCCACACCATAGCATGTTAAAAACCGTGTTTTTCTTAGAGTCATTTCCCGTTGACAATCTCGGATGCCTTCAATCACAGTTACTTGATAATCCCCCATCTTTCGACGAAAAAAGACCGTTTGTTCTTCTCTGTAAAGATAGGTAGGCTGAGAAATGATTCGATGAGACACGATCGATGGATTCAGCAAATGTAACCGGTGCCATGTTTCTCTTCGGTAAATTCTGGGTGATTTCCCGGTCAATTGAAAAAAAGCCCTTGTAAAAGAAGATGCATTCTCGTAGCCCATAGCAAAAGCAATGTCGGTAATAGACATGTGAGAATACTGCAGGCGTTTAGCTGATTGGGTGAATCGAGTATGTTTGATATATTCTCTAGGCGGCTTGGATAAATAGGCATGAAATAACCGATGAAAATAATAAGGAGAAATATGAGCAATTTTTGCCAATTTTTGCAGTGACAAAGGTTCATCCAAGTGCGCTTCAATATAAACGAGTACCGTAAGTATTGACTCGATGTGATGAGCTTGAATTGCAGAAGACGCTGATTGAACTTTTTCTATCATCATGCGCACAAGAATATAGGATGTGCCCGTTAAAAACTTGACCAATCTTGCCAAAATTTAAAGGCAAACGATCGCCTCGACATGAATCTATGAGTTGATTGTAGTCTTGCTGAGAAAGTTGATTTTAGACATAAACAGATCACGAAGAAAACTCCAGATACTGGTGGGAACACTTCGAACTTTTGACTGGCTAGGCTTTAAAGATAAAGTTCTATCATTCTCAAATTTAGCTATTTACAAACCTCTTGCCAATTTGTATCCCAAAGGATACAATAAAATTATGGAAATCGAGATTGAACTCTACGAAACAGCTTCTGGTCACTGTCCCTTTGACGATTGGTTTGAAAGCCTAAGGGAATTGCACACACGCGCTAAAATCCTCACGAGGCTTGACCGTCTAAAAATGGGGAACTTTGGCGATTGTAAAGCCCTTGGAGATGGAATTGCAGAGCTAAGGATTCACTACGGACCTGGCATTAGAGTCTATTAACCCAACTTGCCCCCTATCTTACTCGAAGGACTGGCTGCAACACACGATCTACTGCGCTTCTCTCCTCGCCAAGGTGAACTACCTTGGCTTTGTCGAGAATCTTGTATCTCGTGGGTTTCGCTCAGTCCTTCGGGCAAGATAGGGGGCAAGTTGGGTTATTACTCGAAAATAGGCAACAAGATCGTACTCTTGCTCTGCGGAGGAGATAAAAGTTCTCAAACCAAGGACATTAATAAAGCTAAGGAGTATTTAAAAGAGTACCAATTGAGGGAGAAAAAACATGGCAAAAAATAAAAATTATCAAGAGTGGCTTTTAGAAAAGCTAAAGGATCACGATGAAGCCGTTGCTTATCTCAATGCTGCCTTAGAAGAAAGTCTTAAAGGTGATGAAGAATCTCAACATCTTTTCCTTGTCGCTATTCGCAATGTTGCTGAAGCACAAGGTGGCATTGGGAATCTTGCCAAGAAGGCTGGTATTGGTAGGGAAAGCCTTTATAAAACTCTGTCAGAAAAAGGCAACCCTAAATGGCACACTCTTGTTTCCTTGGTGATTGCTCTAGGATTGAATTTACGATTAACTTAAATGGATTAAATTATGCAAAATACCAGTTTAGATAACCTGAAAAGGATGGGTTACACCAGGCCAATTAACTTTTAATTTCTGAATCGAACATCTCACCGTGTGTCTTATTTTCATTACCCAGCCAAGATTCTAAATAAAGAGCCAGTGCCCCATACTTGTGGGCTACATTAGCTGGGCAGTAATAAACCTCCCTATTCGTCCATTTCCATCTCTAAATGAATGAAAGAGCAGATTGGTAAGCTAAAAAGCACTTAAGGATCGCTCCTTAAGTGCTTATTCGTTAGAACTCCAGTTACTGGTTGCGTTACGAACTTTTGACTGGATTGGCTTCTTTCAAAGCTTTAGAAGTCGTCTTTTTATGAAAGGGCATTTCCAAAACCGATGCAGTCATCTTTGAAGTTTTCCAAGCATTGTTCAAGAATGACGTCCATTAGATCACTTCATTACAAAAATAGTATGATGTGTTAAAAAAAAATCACTAATGACGGAAGGTCTTATGTTTTTGGCTTCTATACGAAAATCTTCTCTATACGCAATGAAAATCTATGGAGCCATAATAGCTTCGGTAACGATATCCATTCATGCTGCTGCAGATAGTGCAGCGATTATTGGGGGAATAGATCTAACCGGAACGGGGCCTGCCTACGCAGCTCTCATCTCCTCTTCAAACGGCGTCACTCCTCTTGCTTTACCAGGAGATGCGGCGATGGGAGGTATCATCTCTAGCGTATCAATGAACTCTTCCGGAAATAGCCTTATCGGCGGGCAGGGTTTCTACGACGCGCAGCCCGCCTACGTAGGATCCGTCTCAGCTTCAGGCGTGTTGACTTCTCTTACATTGACAGAAGGCATAGCTACGGACGGAACGATCCTCTCTGTGGCGATCAATCCTTCTGGGAACGGCATAGTCGGAGGGCGGGATTTAATCACAACCAACGGATGGATCAATAGCGTCGCTTTACTACCATTCAAAAGTCTCTTAAGAGAAATTCCCACTGCTTTTTTATCTGGCAACAATTTAATTACTGAAAAAACTACGAAAACCATTCATCAAGGATGATCCATTATGAGATCTGGCACTGACCCGAGATTGATTATTATATGCGGCTTGCCGGGTTCGGGGAAGACAACATTAGCCAAGCGGCTTGAAACCAAGCTCTGCGCACTTCGCTTCGCTGCAGATGAATGGATGAATGCTCTTTCAATAAACCTCTATGACGAAGAAAAACGCGGGAAGATTGAAGCCCTGCAGTGGAAATTTTGTCAGGACCTCCTCAAGCGCAACCTCATTGTAATCATTGAGTGGGGCACATGGGGAAGATCCGAACGGGATATTTTGCGACTAGGAGCTCGTGCTCTTGGCGCTGCTGTTGAGCTGCACTATCTTTCCGTACCCGCGGATGTCCTCTTCGATAGGATTCAACGCCGGAACATGGAGAATCCCCCTATAGAACGAGATACCGTGTCCCAATGGTTCGAGATATTCCAAGCACCAACGACCGAAGAAATGGCACTTTATGACAAGCCTCTAATTGAAGACCTTGCCTACGATTCAAACTGATATACCACTGAAAATACGAGTAAGTTTTTGTAGGAAATATCATGTTGCTTACCTGGCTCTTTTTGGCTCCGTTTTAACCGCAAATTTTACCAAGAAAAGCGATGTCGATATCCTTGTGAGATTTGAAAAGAAACATATCCCTCATCTTTTTGGCATGATGAAAATGGAGTCAGAGCTTAGTGACATTATCGGCTATCCTGTAGACTTGAAAACTCCTAATGATTTAAGCCCTTATTTCCGAAACGACGTGTTAAATAAAGCAAAGACTATCTATGGAAAGTAAGGACCTCGCACGCCTCAAACATATGCTCGATTCGACGAAGGCTATTCTCACTTTTATTAAGGGAAAGCGAAGGGCTTCTTTGGATAAAGACCCCCTTCTGCTCTCCGCCGTTTTGCGTGAGTTGGAAATTATCGGAGAGGCTGCTAACAGAGTCACTGAGAAAACAAAAAAGCGATTTCCTACTTCCCTGGGAAGAACTCGTAGGCATGAGAAATAGGCTAATTCACGCTTATTTTGATGTAGATCATGACATTGTCTGGAAGACCGTTCGAGAATACCTCCCCTTCTTTCTAAAACAGCTCGATCAAGCAGTCGATTCTTTCGAACTATAATCGCTAGCTATAGAAAGAAAACGACAAACTCAAGTTGATCTTTTTCATCATTTTCTAATGAGTATACATCTCAATTTTAAAGAGCTCCTGAAAACCAAGATGATTGTAAAGTTTTTCAGCTGCTTTAGATGTTCCTAAAATAAGCTGCTCGAGGCCTAAATCATGAGATCTATTCATAAGAGTCAACATTAATGCCTTACCACAGCCTTTTCTCTGATATTCAGCCAATGTCGCTACGTTAGAAACAACCCCCACCTTTCCATCGACAAAAAGGGTTCCTATTCCAACGGGAGTCCCATCAAGATAAGCTAGATAATGTTCAGCATTGGCATGATTAAGAAGCCTCGCCATTCCTTCTCCTGTTATCTTATCAAATTCGGAAGTGGTAGACAGAATGTCATAAAAACTCGTCATATCTTCAGCCAAACGCACATCAAACTTTGGGACAAGTACTGGCACTACATCCCATACCATGACTGGACAGGTAACGATTAATTTGTAACCGCGTTCTTTAAGAGCAGTTGCAAGTTCTTCTATTTGGGCCCAAAATGAGTGAGACGCGGGTAATTTCTGAATGAGATGATCTAGTTTTTTACCTAGAGCTTCACTGCTACAAGAAAGATGAGTGACAACATTGTACATAGGGTGTTGTAACCCCGATAGCCAAACAAAAGCCTCTTCATCATTTTGTATGGCCGGTTTCATCGCATCAAAGAAATGCTCAAAATGTCGAACCCATTTTTTCATGGTTACCACGCCCAGTACAATGAGAAAGAGAACATTATAGCCTTGGGGATTTAAAAAAAAAGCACTTAAGGATTGCTCCTTAAGTGCTTGTTCGTTAGAACTCCGGGTGCAAGATTCGAACTTGCGACCAATGGATTAACAGTCTCACTAATTGCCGTACCCGACAACAGCTCATAACGTGTAACAGGTCTAATCTTAAGGAATTAAGGCATTCTATTCAATGTGTGATTCTGCAAAGCCCTGTGTGGTTTTATGAGCCACTGCAGCAAAAATGCAGCATTTTCTTGATAAACTGCTAGTTTGAGCTTCAGAATTTGCATTAAAAACTAGACAGCCCTTTCGGAATACCTCTTTATATGACTAAGCCATAATCAATTAAAACATCAATTACCCCGTCAAGAATGGCATAAAACGCAAAGATTTCTTAACAAAAGATGCTCTAAATGAGCTAGATAAGCAAATGATCTAGAATTTGCAACGTTGACTAGCTTATTGCAGTTACATAAAAAAACAGTCTTTGGATCTTATTTCCCCAGTGGACAGCTGCTAAAAATAAGCTCTTTTAGGCCTATAAGTTACATCGCGTTACACAAATCATGCCCAGAAGGGTACATATTTTGATGTTTTTTTAGCTTTTTGGTCTCCATAAGACTTTAATAGTGCCTTTGTTATCGCATCCCTGATAATCCTGGAGGCCATAGGATAATTTGAGTCACTGATTCCAAGTCGTTTTCGGAGAGAAGTATTCGACATCTGGGAGCCTGAAACCCACTGAAGACAAGCGTGCTGGTAACAAGCTCTAATTTTATCTTCCTTGCTCATCATTGGCAATTGAGTAGGAGAAAAAAGCACTGCTATGGTACTCACATCAGAGACTCGAAAATCAGGAGGAGGCAACTGAAATAATTCAATATTAAAGATAACCTTGTCGATTCCGCTGCCTCGCTCTTCACAGATTTTTAGACGTCGCATGAATCGGGCCAGATCTTCATTGCGCGAGCAAGGTGGCTCATCAATGAATCTCAACGTGTCTATGAGTGGATGTCCAGGGTTTGTAATTTCAATACGATTGTTGAAAATTTCAACCATGGGACCATTTCCAGTAAGTGTAAAATCCTGGTGTATTAATGCATTAGCTACAAGCTCTCGAATGGCAATTTCTGGGTAAACTCTAACTTCTTTCCGTAATGCTTCCGCAATTACTTCGCTTCTTGGTAGTTGATCATTAATGTATTTAATGGTTTCTATAAAATCCGCAGCATACCCCTTCTTGCAAAAATGTTCTTTGATGGTATTGACGCGGTTTGATCCCTGATAGATAACTACTCGAAGAGCTTTTCTTCCCAGACGACCAAATTTTTCAAGGTCATTCGCGAAAAGGATCGCTCCTATATTTGTAATGGCATAACGACCTTGAACGGTCTCCCGGATAATTTCTTCCGCTTTTAGTCGCTGAATAATAAGTGCGCGATTATCTGGAAGAGATTGTTCGGTTAATTGGAAATAAGCGGCGTAGTCAAGCTCTTGAAGCACTTGTTCATCTGATAGAGATTCTTTTGCAATACCACTTTCGAAAGTTCCACTACGGAAGATTTCCCAGAGCCTGCGTTCTTTTTCGGGATAATCTTTTAATTTTTTCCTATACGTTCCAACTCTTATAAATGCATCGCCTTTGAACCGCACTGGGTGAGAAAAAGCAGCTTGTATTGCAAAAACGACAACATGCAATCCATTAACTAAACCTTCATAAAAACACACCTCTATTCCGGGTGTTAACTGATTCAATAGCCAGCTTTCTAATTCCTGATTGCCAATTTTTTTCTTTTTAGGATGGAATGTAGTGCCAATTACCTGAAGTGTATTATCTTCGACACCCCAAACCATATATGCTCGTGATTTACCATACAAAGCGGCAGAATTAGATAATGCGGAGATGTATTCTCCAATTTCCGCTGGGTTGTCGTTGTTATGTTTAAATTCGATATATTCACTCTCTGTTTGTTGAGAACACAGATCCTTAACCAAGTGAAGGAATTCATCAGGTGACATATGGAAGTTTACCCTATTTATTTGGATTTGTATGATAAGTTCTAGGGATCAATGAAATCAATCAGGCATTATTTATTGGCCGTAATTTTGCGTCTTAATTGGCTATTCGCTGCCAACTCCCTTCTGGAAAAATCGTTGCAAAGATTTCCTCCGAGTATTCGATAAGCTCCACAAGATATAGAGTTTACCTTCATTTTTGTTTTTTTACTCACATAACCTATGTTTCTACAATTTGAACACTCTCTTTCAAAAGCTTAAGATTGATTTTATGTCGTTGAATCTCATGTAATTTTCCTTCCTCCAATCGTCTTAACCAGCTCATAGCATCTTGGTAAGCTTGGGCAGGAGTTCTAAGTTGTCCTTCAGGTAATACTCCATCTACTGCTGCGTCAGCTATCGATTTTTTAAAGAGAATGCGCTTCCATCTTGATTCACACCAGGACCATCGCGCTCCATTAACAATCGCATATGTTAGAGGCACGATAATATCTAGAAGATCGCTTTTCTGGCCTTGTCGATAGATTCTACCTTTCAACTGTTCAAATTCTGCACTCGTCCAAGGGAGGGTGTTAATTATGATTCGATCACATACATGCTGCAATCCATCAATACCTGTTCCTAGACAGCTTGAAGCAATCAGAACGTCAGCGTCAAATTTAACAAACTCATCCAACCCGCTTTTATCATCACCAGTAAAAACAGCTGTTTTCCAACCTTGTAGTTCAATGACTTCTCTCAGAGAATTCACAATATCTTTGAGGTAATGTGTATAAACAATAGTTTTGGGTTTGATGTTTTCTATAATCGTTGAGAGTTTTGCTTTGGTTAAGACCGCTTCAAGGTCCACCATTGACCCATATAGGCTAACATTTTTAATTTCATCAAGGTAAGAGCTGCAATCTACCTCAATAGTTTTCTCAACAATTTTATGATGATATTGAGGACGCCATCTAATTCCTGTAGATACTAGCTTTTGATACAACGCTATACAATTGCCTGTCGAAGGAGTGGTTTTCAAATCATCATGGAGAACGCCAGTAATAAGCTCGATTAAGGTCTTTCCTTCAAAGAGATTGTTAATTACTGGGGTAGCAGACATACCTAATACGTGAAGGTTACTATTTTTTGCGGCCGCCTCTGATAAGAGAGCGGAAATGACCCTCTTACGTATTGAGATGTTATCAAAGGCTCGTTGTTTAGAATAGTGAATCTCATCGATGATGATAAAATCTATTTTTTGGTTCTCTACAAAAGCCTTTAGCTTGCTCTCTGAACGAGATTGTTGAAAAAATTCATAGTTGAGAATCAAGTAAAAATGCTTATTTGGTAATATGGTTATTTTAGTGTCTTTGCTGAAGACAACGCTATTAGGGTATGTGCCCAGGATTGTTCTTTCCCAATTATCGATCACATTGTTTGGGCAACATATGATTGTCAAATTGGCGCTAATCACCCTACTAGCCAATACTGCTGAAAGAGTCTTACCAGCTCCGGTTCCAGACCAATTACCTAATCTTTTATGTTTAGATACAAGATGAGCTGTGTACCTTTGCATAAGGTTCGGCAGATGTGGAGAACTATATCCATTAGGAATCGGCAAATCCTTAGCTGCCTGATAATCGGCTAGAAATAGCCTTCTTACTTCTTGAGGATAGGTACCATCGCTGTTGTATTCTTCAAGCTGCTGAAGGGCTACAGATTCATCCGAATAAGCGTGTTGCCAAATCCTATCCACAGCTTCTTTTATAAAAAAATCAACAACCTCACTATCCTGATTGGAAAAAAGCTTGCTATCCAACGTAGATAAGGCATCCTTGGTTTCAACCATGGGAAGCCCGGATCGAGGATTAATCTTTTCATCTTTCGATGACCCATTATTAATAGAGTCAAAATTGCTTTCCTGATCTAACGACATCATTGGATCAGCTATAAATTTATCTACTAATGAAGGCTGTCCCTCAGTAAATTTTTTTAGTTCTTCAGTGGGAAAACGTCCTGTTTTTAAGGCTTGGATAAATGAGTGACCTTTTGCATCCTTGGCTATTGTCAGAAGTCCTCTTTGTTGTAGTAGGAGATGTAAACCAGCTTGTGATAGCGTATGTAAATAGGGTAATAGTGAGGTTACAAATCGCCGGATCTTATCAATGGTCCAGCCTGAATTGCAATTAGGGCACCCATGTCCATGATAACGGTCTAGTATTTTTGCATTCCAAGTATGATTACAACTCTTGCACCTCCAACTTACTTCCTTTCCACTCCCAGCAAACTCTTCGTAGGGAGAAATGCTATTTTGTGAAGACCATTCATCAATAAGGTGCGGGCATAAATAGGCAACTGTTTTACAAGTTGGACACCCACGATTTCTTGTAGTTCGGTCATAGATTGATTCCTTGTAACAGTGACCGTTGCTACAGATCCAAAAGACTTCTTCCATGCTACCTATTGTGTAGTCAGCTGGAGTTTTAGAATTGGAAACATAATCCCATTCTTTTGCTACTTCCGGGTAAAGTGCCGCAACTGATGTGTTAGGGGTGGCATCAGCACCACTGCAACCGGGACATCCGCTTCCTCGGAATCTGTTCGCGACATTCGACCACCATTCATGCTTACAAACCTTACATCTCCACAGGACTTTTTCATTACAATTTGCAGCCGTTTCATAAACAGAAAGCTGGTTACTAGGATGCCATTCTTCTAGTAATTCAGGCCTTAAATAGCCAATCGATCGACAACCTTTACAAATTATTTCCGATTGCCTACTACAATTGAGAACCGTTTCTTGCCATTCATGACCTAACTCACACATCCACCAAACTTGTTTTTGATAATTCGATGTAATTTTATCCGCTGTAATATCGTTATTCTTCGTGGGGTGAAGTATTTTCGCCAATTCAGGATGAGAAACAGCAAGTGACTTATCAGATGTAATCTTTCTTCCTGTACAATAAGGACAGCCACTTCGGTTAACGGCGCGGTTTTTGACAGTTGCATTGTACTCGTGCCCTTGTTGGCACAACCACCAAACTTTTTGATGCGAGCCTGGGGCTATATCATCCGCTTTGAGATCATTATTAAAGGTAGGGTGCAGCTCCTTAGCCAATTCAGGATGTGCGTAGGCTAAAGATTCGCATATTTTGCAATTAACTGTTTTTTGCCTAACTCGATTTGATACTTTTTCTTTCCATTCATGACCTTTTTCACATAGCCACCACACCTGTCCTTTATGTTGAAAGGAAATGACTTCTGGGGAAATATCAATATTTTTATTCGGATGGAACTGTGCCGTTAAATCTGGTCGAGCTATTGATAGAGGAATTTTTTTCATCTCAAGATCTTATTTTGGATAAAAGATAGGGAATCCGACCCAGCTTGACCTGTCCTTTTCTACGACTTCTTCTAGGAGGCTTTAAATACAACGCTTTACCAATTTGAAGACCTATCCACATGCCAATACAGATCAAACTGAAAAAAAGCCAAAAATCATTCATCGATAATCCAATCTGCTGCTAGCGCATCTTCAATCGAAAAGGAACAATAGTCGGAGATGTCGGTCGGATTACTAACCCAATATGTCCCAAATTTCTCTTTTCGGTTTTTCCCTTCGATGATAACGAGTTTTGTGTAACCTTTTCTTTCGGATTTTCTTCGAATACGGCTACCTTCTTTTAGGGACTGAAGAGCTTCTTCGAATGAAATTGTTTGCTTAGAGAACTTTTGAATCACTTCTGCACCCTTTTTTTGGAATTTGTTTTTGACAATAACGAAAACCATACTCCCTATGCATACAACCGTCATACCTATTGGTATGTACATTGGATCTATCATCGCTAATAAAACGCTCATAATTTGTTCGATTTAAATCTTTAATTAACTCGTTAAACAATTCCGTGGTGTTTGATTTTGTTTAATTTGTTGATAAAGATACACACTATCGTGGATTTTTTCAACACTATCGTGTGTGTTAAAGTGCCTTACTGCCGTGTAGCCTCAATAGAAAAAGGCAAGAATGGCCGATCGCATTTCTAAAAAGAAAAATCCAATTCTGGTTGAGTTCGCTAAAATTGTAAGATTGCGGCGCTATGAACTTGGTCTAACCCAAGAGGAGCTTGCAGAACGAGCGGATTGTCATGTCAATTACATTGGAGGAATTGAAAGAGCGGAGCGCAATGCATCTATTACTAGCATTATTGCGTTAGCTAGAGCTCTAGATATATCACCTAAAAACCTTCTTCCAGACTAATTGCTATTAAGTCGTATAAGATCTTAGATATTTTCCTCGGAATTGCCTTCTTCCCTCATCTGTTTGACAGCTCTATCTAGGCAGGGCATTTTAAGATGGCCGGGCACCTGACTTAGGATACCCCAATAAGAAAAATTCTTGCCCTGAATATGATCTTTTAACCACTGGTCCAACTGATCATTTATACAAAGAGTTAATGCTTTGTTTTCTATCCTAATAAGTCGATCTATCCAGACTTTCATATTTCTCATTGCTTATCCCCTACTTTAAGAGCGCGATCAACTCGGCTCTCGATGTCCGTGAGTCGCTCTTCAAAACCTAGATATTCGATCCCCTTGAGAGTGTGAACCAGGATCTTATCAGCGGCATTCAAGCGCACTCTAGGATCTTCATCGCTAAGAAGAGTGGTTAAAGTCTGTACTGCTCTTGTTGTTGCTGTTTTGAGTGAAGAAAGGGCTTCGTTGTAAGTTTCTGACCTTCTTCTTGAAAGCTCGACCTTAAATTGAGGATCTTGCAACCATTCATAAATTTGCTTTGATGTTATCTTCGCTCGCCTAGCAGCCTCTTCATAAGAAGGACTAGCCAAGATATGAGGAATTACCTGCAACTGTCGCCCTGACAATTGGAATTTTCTATTACTTTTCATAACTTTTCTACCTCGAGACTTATTATATCGACACCGACTTTTATAAAGTAAACCACTAGCTAACGCCCTCGCTAATAAATAAGCCATTTTCTCATTTCCGATTTCTGATTTTTCTAGGGAATCGGAAAATCGGAAATTTGATTGTTGTTCATATAAGTTCTTGCATTTTGGCTTTTTTCTTTCTTGTCTCGACTTTAGATTTACTAAGACCAGTTTTTTTCATTATCTCAGCTATCGTCAACCCTTCATTTATCGCCTCTGCGACCTCACCGACACTTGAATCAATTACATCGCTGATTTCCCAAATCCAAAGACCGTCTTCTTGCTCTTTTAAGCACGCTTGGAACGAGGCTGCATTATCGCCAGCAAAATGCCTTGCTTTCTCATAGGAAACTATAAAAGAAGCTCCCTGACCCGCATGATAATCTGGCGGTTGTTCCAAATTAATTATCACATCAAGAATATCTTCTCTTTTACTGGTTCCGCGCTGCTTACCTCCTTTACCTGCATGATGGACGAATAGGACTGATTTTCCTCTTCGTCTTAACCCTAAAGCCCAATCCTGCACAGGCTGCCAACTGTCTGCATCATTTTCGACCCCGGTGCGAAAACATGTTGAGATGTTGTCGATGATGATCAATTCAGTATCCTCGATTACCTCTTCCAATCGCCTTTGACCTTCAGCCGTTGACAAATCAGGCATCGGCGCATCTTGTAAGTCCTGCGTAATTAATCGGAGATAACTGGGATCTGACAGTTGCAGATCCTCTGTAACTGCTATGCGGTTCAGCCTTTCTTGCATTGCAACTGCTGGCATCTCCCCATCGATATATAGCACTTTTCTAGCTGCGGGAGCCTGCCATCTTAAGAATTTCCCACCAGTAGCCACAGCATAAGCAATCCCTAGTGCCACATGAGTTTTCCCGACCCCGCATTTTGCATAGAGAAGACCCAAACCTTGAGTCGGAAGAAAAGGAGCAAGAAGCATTTCCCTCTTTGGAAATACTATTTTTAAAAACTCATTTATAGACACAACTCGAATTTTCTCCTTCGGTGAAGGTTGACCGTATTCGGTAGCTTTTGAGACAAGTTTAAGCAGCTCATCAACAGTATGCCCCTCTTCTAACCAATTACTTACATCTTTGCCGTGGGATTCATTATACTCCAACCCAGGGAGATCAACAACTCGAAGACGCTTTACCCTTCCAGATAGATGCTTACAGAGTAAATCACAGCGTTCCAGTCCCGTTTTATCCATATCATAAAGGACGACTACATCTGCATGAGTCAATGTTTGAGTAAATTCTTCTCTCCAATAAAGCGCTTCCTGAGATGTTGTTGCTGCAAGGCCATAGCCTATTAACTTATTCGCATCTTTTTCACCCTCAACCAAAAATATGGTTTCCCCTGCTGCAATTGCTTTTTGCAATTCAGGTAGGCGGTAGAGTACTTTCCTACATCCATCTTGACCCTTAATAACATTGCCATTTTCATCAACGCGTTCCCAATAGAAGCTTTTAGTCTTCCCATCCTTTCCAGGCTCAGTACGTACTTTGGTGCAAAGATCAATTCCATTTTCGTCTTGATATGTATACTTGATTGTCCTTCTCACGACGATCTCACTGAATTGATTTTTTTCAGGAAATAGATCTACTACCCCTATTCCCAACGATTCGCATATGGCCTCAACCGTACATCCCGCAAAACAATTAATTAGCACTTTTCCACCCAAGCCTTCGGACACGGAAAGACTTGGGTTGGAGTCGTCATGAGAAGGACAGCAAGCTGAATATCCCTTGTTTGATTTTTTGACCGCCTTACCCGTCTTCGTCTCGAGCATCTGGATAAATTCATGAATCAACATTCCTACCTCTGTTACCGATCAAAGAACCGCACACTGACAGCCCTATGCATTTCCTTACCACTTTCTCCAACTTTCTAACTTTTTGAATGCTCGTCTATGTAAGAGAGAAAGGCCTGTTCATCAAGGAGAATTTTCCTTCCCAGTTTCTTAACAACGCGACTGTTGAAGTTGTCTTTATTGGTAAAAATTAAATGACGAATTCCTCCTTCAGGAATGGCTGAATATTTGTTCAGCCATTGCCGAAGAGTGAGGAAGTTTTTTGGATGCTGATTAAGTATAGACATAAGTGCTCCTAGTAATCATGACTATTTGTCATTAATCCTGATTATCTGTGGAGAGCTGCAATTTATTATACTAGATGCGTTTATCGATATGATTAACGCAATTGATTCGGGGTAATTCCTCTAAGGTTTGCTAATTTACATGCTTTGCTAAAACTACTTCTAACTAACCCTGGATCAATAGGATTGCCGGATTTATTCCGAAAAAGAAACCAATCTGTATTACGTGCAAGTTCTGAAAGCTCCGCATACATTTTCCCAGGAACGTAGTAGCCTACCATTTTGTAGCTGTGGCGCTTGTGCGAACTGACGTTGACACAGTTCCCACCAACATTGTCTGGAAGGCTTTCTCTTATTTCCTTCAACGAATCGGGTCCTATATCTGTCCGATTCATACGCAGTACCGACTCTAAATGAATGATTGGAGCATCGGGATCGTTGCAAATTTCACGGTTGAACCACCATAAAACTCTAGCTATGAGTTCATGAATAGGATTAACTTCCTTTAGAGCGGGAAAGAAAACTTCAGCTTCTGCCATGCTTAGACAATTCTGTCTTTTGTGACGGTACCGCTTACTTTTTTTCTCCCCTTTTTTCATGCATAGAATTTTCGGATTTATTAAGAATGCATGAAATGACTTTAACATGTAAAAGATTTTATCATTGTAATTGTAATGGTCATCACAAGATTTATCCAAATAGGAGAACTTGAGAGCTGCTGATTCAACCTTACCAGTCGAGGCAAGGTATTGTTCAACTGTTAAGTTTGGGTCGATAACGCCTCCTCTAATCAACTCATCAAATATCCTGCGATATTGAGCAGTGGTTGTCCCTGCAGTACCAAAGGCGATAAAATATTCAATTGCCTTTTGCACGTTATTGTCATCTAACTTTAGCTCCTCTAACTCCTTTCGACCGATTCCAGTGATCGATAAAAATAACACACCATAGAATTCACAAATTTCTCTTAATACTGAAAGCGACGTTTCATTAGGATCAATCAATCTAGGACAAGGTTGGTTGATAGGCATCTCTATCTCTTCGACAATATAATCCCCTGGCTTAGCATCTGGATGATACTTCGGTATCAGCGTTATATATTCTCCTTTCCAGGACACGTGTAAACCGTTTCTGCAAATTTTTCTTTTAACCATTTGAATCTTTGTAGTTTCTTTCATCCGAAAATCTCCTCGTTCATACGTTCGACAGCTTTAGAAATGTGTTCCTGTGAGAGATGCGAATATCTCCTGGTGACCTCCAGTCGCTTGTGCCCGAGTAAAATACCGATCTCCACAAGATTCGAGCCGGACATCGCCATGTAGGAAGCTGCAGAGTGTCTGAGGTCGTGAAATCGAAAATTCTTGATGCCTGTTTGTTGTAAAGCAGCCGTCCAAGCTTTGCGAAGATCCATAGGTTTGCCTAGGATTTTTCCCGGAAAGAGTAATTGGTGATGTAGTTGGCGTTCATGCAAATGTTGTTCTAGAAGTTCTAAGGCAAGATTTGCTAAAGGGATAGTCCTACAGGTCTTGTTCTTTGTCTTTTCGAGGATAATCTGCCTACGCTGCAAATCGACTTGCTGCCAGGTGAGATTCATGATCTCGCTTTGACGCATACCTGTGCTAATTGCTAGGATGACCACGATGTAGAGAAACGGGCTATAGCTATCTTTACAAGCACTTAAAAGCTGATGACGTTCCTCATTGCTCAAGAATCGAACTCTACCGGAAGGCTCTCTAGGCTTTTTGATTTTGCTCACGGGAGAAGATTCCAACCAACCAAACTCCTTGATCCCGATTGTAAAAACATGACTAAGAGCTGCGATGTACCTGACTACAGTCGCGGGACTTCTTTGGACTCCCCTTTTGCTTATAGCCTGTAACAGCTCGTCTCTACCGCCTGCAATCATCGCCGGTGTGATGTCATTGAGAACATAACAGCCTAACTTTTCCTTCCACCACGTGAGCTGGGCTTTTCTAGCATTCGAAGGATTGACCTGCTCGATGTAACGATCGATCATATCTCCAAGCGTATGCTTTTTCGCTTCAACGGTTTTAAAATATCTTCCTTCCCGGATGGCGGCTTCTGTGTGCTGCGCCCACTTCCTAGCATCGGTAATGCGGGCAAAGGTAGCTGTTTGCGTTGGATGACCTTTCAGCCTAATAATGACTTGAAAACGCAAAACTCCATCCTGATCTTTTCTTTTGTTTATTGTGGCCATGATTCTCCAAAAACTACGTTTGCAACACAAGACCTTTGATCTTATGACTACACGATAGGACACGACAGGATATAAGCCTTATTGGATCGCTTATCGGACTTTTTGATAAGTCGGATAGCGAAATACCTTGTTCGTGTTACTTTTTTGTGGAGTGCAGCATTAGTGTAGCATTCAGGTTTGAACGCATAAAAAAAGCAGTTAAGTTTTACACCTAACTGCTTGATAGACAAGAACTCCGGGTGCAAGATTCGAACTTGCGACCAATGGATTAACAGTCCACTGCTCTACCGCTGAGCTAACCCGGAATAAGAAGCAACAATCTTAAATTAAACGGGAATTTACATCAAATCTCTTGTGGGGTCTTGGGTTTAATTCTGATAGTAAGTAATCTTTTGGCTATGGAAGAGATTTACGGATTCATCGAGAGCATTGTCTACACCGAGCACGAACGTGGCTTTACAGTCGCCCGGTTAAAAGAGCCGCGTAAGAAAGAATTGACCTGCATTGTCGGGACCATGCCTTCCATCCAACCCGGTGAGACATTGAGATGTAAAGGGGGGTGGAAACATCATCCGAGTCACGGCCAACAATTTGAAGTGAAGAGTTTTGAGCTGGAAGCGCCCTCTGATTTACTAGGAATTAAGAAATATCTTGAATCGGGCATGATCAAGGGGATCGGCCCTGTGTATGCTGAGAGAATTGTGAAGGCATTCGCCTCAGAAACGCTTGACATCATCGATAAGACGCCTGAGAGATTGATTGAGGTTTCAGGTCTTGGGCAAAAACGGATGGAGATGATCACTAAATGCTGGAAAGAACAGCATGCGATCCGCTCGGTCATGGTGTTCTTGCGAGGACATGGTGCAAGTCCAGCCTTTGCTCATAAAATCTACAAGACCTATGGCGAGGCCAGTATCGATCAGGTCAAAAAAAAACCCTATCAAATGGCCAAAGATATCCATGGAATTGGCTTTAAAACTGCCGATACCATTGCTAAGGGAACAGGAATACCTCATGACTCTTCAGCGAGAATTGACGCAGGTATTGAATACACATTGTGGGAGCTCAGTGGCGATGGGCATATGTGTTATCCTGAAAAGGAACTCATCCCCCAAGTTGCTATGACTTTGGAAATTCCCGAAGAGAAAGTAGGAGGAAGGATCTCGGCTTTAGTCAACGCGCAGGAACTCGTCAAAGAAGAGGATAGAATTTGGGTTAAACCTCTATTCCTCGCTGAAATCGGGATAGCTCGTGAACTGGCAAGGCTTGTGCATGCTTCATGCCGGATTCGCTCTGTATTGGCCGATAAAGCTCTTGAGTGGGTAGAAAAATTGTTGAAGATTGAACTCGCTCCTGAACAAAAAAGTGCTGTCGCAGCTGGAGTGAAAGAAAAGGTGTTAGTGGTGACCGGTGGACCCGGTACGGGAAAAAGCACCATTACAAAAGCTCTTTTAGCCATCACTGAAAAAATTACAACCACTATTTTACTGGCAGCGCCAACGGGAAAAGCGGCGAAACGACTCAGTGAAATCACGGGTAAAAAAGCCTCTACTATTCACAGCTTGCTCGAAATGGACTTCACCAAGGGTTCATTCAAAAAGAACAGAAGTAATCCCCTCACGTGTGATCTCCTTATCGTCGATGAAGCGAGCATGATTGATGCGCAACTGATGTATCACTTGCTCAAAGCGATACCAGATGATGCACGTGTGATCTTAATTGGTGATGTCGATCAGTTACCAAGCGTGGGTCCTGGAACGGTACTCAAAGATATCATTCTATCTGAACAGCTGCCTGTGATTCTCTTGAAAAAAATCTTTAGGCAAGCAGCAGGTTCTCGCATCATCACCAATGCCCATAAAATCAATGAGGGAACCTTTCCAGACATTTCCTATCAGGCATCCAGTGATTTTTCATTCATCGAAGCACAAGAACCAGAAGAAGTTCTGCAAACGATTCTTGATTTGATCATGAATAAACTTCCCAAGAGTCATCGGTTACATCGATTCGATGATATCCAAGTCTTATCTCCTATGAAACGAGGGATCATCGGCACGGAAAACCTCAATGTTGTTCTACAACAACACTTAAATCCCAGTACGAATCCCTTACATCGCATGGGAAGATGCTTTCACATTGGAGACAAGGTGATGCAACTTCGAAATAATTACGAAAAGGAAGTGTATAATGGTGATGTGGGTAAAATCGTCGAAATAGACTTAGGGGAACATCTTCTTAAAGTGGCTTTTGATGGGAAAGTGGTACCCTATGATTTTACGGAACTGGATGAATTAATCTTGGCCTATGCCGTATCGATCCATAAATACCAGGGAAGCGAATGCCCTTGCGTGATCATTCCGATACATACCACTCATTTCAAGATGCTGTACCGCAACTTACTGTATACAGGTCTCACACGCGGTAAAAAACGAGCAATTTTTGTCGGAACTGCTAAAGCGATTGCTATTGCGATTCAGAATAAAGAGGTCCTCAACCGTCAAACAGGACTTAAACAAGCCCTGCAGAAATTTCTTCCCAGAAAATCTTTTTAAAATTCATTTAGTAGGAAAAACCCCTTTTTCCGATTTGGGTTTAGCATTCAAGGAGGGAGAACTTCCCATCGGACCATCGGGAAAAACACCTTTTTCGGCTTGAGGTACAGGGTTTACGCCCGGATTACGTTGAGGAGATCTATTCGGAGTATACCCTTCTGGAGCATCTGGAAAAACGCCTTTTTCGGCTTCAGGATCAGGTGTAATTGCTGGATTTTGTCCGGGAGATGTTGTGTTCGGAGCCGTCCCTTCAGGACCGTCAGGAAAAACCCCCTTTTCCTCATCTGGGTTGGGAGTTGAAGACGGAAGCATGGCTTCATCAGCAGGAAAAACTCCTTTTTCTGCGATATAGCTATCTCCGTGAACCATCGATGTGGTTAAAAGTATTGCAGCAGTAATCCCTAGCTTTTTCATAAAGTCTCTTAATGATGTGAAAAAATCAGATATAGCTTATTGGCAAAAAAAGTGTATAGTTTTTTATGAGATTTTTGCACCTGGCAGTGCATGGTGAAAGAAAGGTAATTCAAGACCATGAGGGGCTTCTGCAGCCAGAATCATCCCCTGACTTTCAATTCCCATGAGCTTTGCAGATTTTAAGTTCGCTACAAGGATGATCTGTTTCCCGATCAAAAGCGTGAGATCGTCCATCTTTTCACCAATTCCTGACACAACGGTGCGTTGTTCAGTGCCAAGGTCGACGGTGAGCTTGAGGAGCTTTTTACTATTGGGGACACGTTCTACTTGCGTGATTTTTGCAACGCGTAAATCGAGCTTGCGGACGTCGTCAATGGAGATGAGTTCTTTATGTGCTTCTTGCACCTTGGGACGCTGTGAAGTAAGCTGTTGAAGCTTGTTGATTTCTTTGGCAATGATCTCATCTTCTACGCGTGTAAAAAGAATCTGGGGTGGTGGTAGATGGTGCCCTACTGGCAAAGGATGAGAGACCACTTTATCCCAATGATGTTGGGATAAATGAGAGGTATAGCCTAACATTTTCCAGATTTTCTCTGCACTTTCGGGCATCACAGGGAAAGAGACTAGAGCAAGCAGCTTAAGGCATTCTAAACAACAGGCAAGTGTGGATTGCATGTCATGAGCAGTTACTGCACTTTTAACGGCCACCCAAGGTTTTTTAGCATCAAAATAAGCATTGCCCACTTGAGCAATCTCCATCATAAGCTGGCAGGCGCGTCGAAGGCGGAAAGTGTCGTAAGCTTCGCTGCACGCCTGAACTAGATGGATGATCTTATCGAGAAATTCTCGGTCAACAGGTTGTATGTGGGTTTGTGAAGGAATTTTGCCTTCACAATGGTTCTGCAAAAAGACGAGCGTTCGATTCACTAAATTGCCATACTTTCCTAGCAACTCACTATTGCAACGCGCTTGAAAATCTTTCCAGGTGAATTCAGAATCTTGACTTTCAGGAGCATTCGATGCGATCACATAGCGAATTTGATCCGCTGTAAACTGCGTGAAAAAGGTATCGAGATCAATGTACCAACCATCTGATTTGCTAAATTGTCTTCCTTCGAGATTGTAGAATTCGTTAGCGGGCAATTCGTTGACTAACTTATAAGGCTGATTTTGTCCCATGATCATCGCAGGGAAAAAAACCGCATGGAAAGGAATGTTATCTTTCCCAATGAATTGAACGAGCTTGGTTTCAGGATCTAACCAGTAAGGTTTCCAGGCCTCTGGTTTTCCATGTAGTTCTGCCCATTCCTTGGTAGCTGAGATATAACCGATGGGAGCATCAAACCAAACATAGAGAACTTTGCCTTCTGTGTTGGGAAGGGGCACGGGAATTCCCCAATCAGAATCACGTGTGATTGCTCGCGGCTTTAAATCATCGATATAGGATTTGGAAAAATTGATGACGTTGGGCTTCCAGTGCTTAGAGTCTATCCAGGTAGTGAGCTTGTCCTTAAATTTATCAAAGCGCAAGAACCAATGTTTAGTGGGTTTTCGCGTTAACAACGCACCCGTTTGCTTAGAACGAGGGTTGATGAGATCAGTTGCTTCGTAACTTGCACCACATTTTTGACACTCATCCCCTCTTGCTTCTACAAAACCGCATTTAGGACAGGTGCCGATTACATACCGGTCAGCTAAAAACCTTTTGTCCTTTTCTGAATACAGTTGATCAGTAATCCTCTCTTCAATGAAGCCATTTTCATTAAGATCTTTGAAAAACTCTTGGGTGGCTTGAGTGTGTCCTGCCCATGTGGTTCGAGAAAAATGATCAAAGGAAAAATTCAACTGGGCAAAGAGCTTTTTATTCATCTCGTGGAAGAGATCGACGTGCTGCTTAGGCGATCTGCCAGCAAGCTCGGCACTAAGAGTGATGGCAATACCATACTCATCTGACCCACAAATATAGAGCACATCACTGCCTTTAAGGCGTTGAAACCTGGCATAGCAGTCCCCTGGTAGATACGCACCTGCGATATGGCCAAAATGTAACGGGCCATTCGCATAGGGAAGTGCTGATGTAATCAGGATTTTTTGATGCATTATTCGTTGTCGTTGCGCTCTTCTTCTTCTATCTCTTGCAGATCTTTCAAGTATTGCTCGCTGGGATTGTTTTTCAGCTCATTTAACAGCTTGCTCATTTTAACCTCATGCCCGGATTTAATGTAAAAACGGGTGAGAGCAATAGCTTGGTTAACTAAAATAAAGTTACTCTTGAATAACCCCTTTAAACTTTCATTGGTCAGGGAGTCGCGTTGAGGTTTCATACTTTCTCCAATTTAGGGTGTAATCGATGCTCTTCAGCAATCACAATACTGCGCAAGATAACGTAAGCATTGTCAAGATTATCATTGATGATGTGATAATCGTATTCTTTCACTAACGTCATTTCTTGTTTAGCCCAGGTCAACCTCTCTTCAATTTTTTGAAGGTTTTCGGTTTGACGGCGGATTAACCTTTCGCGTAGGGCTTCCAAACTCGGTGGGCTAACAAAAATGTAAACCGCTGGAAAATGGTGCTGTTTAAGTTGCATAGCTCCTTGAGTATCAATCACAAGGAAAACATGCTTTCCCATTTTTTGTTGCTTGATCACATATTCACGTGATGTACCATAATGATACCCGAAAACAGAAGCGTATTCAAGGAAATCTCCACGCTGGATCCTCGTTTCAAAATTTTCCTTGGTTAAGAAGTAGTAATCTTCCCCTTCTTTCTCATTGACGCGGATGGGACGGGTGGTGCAGGAAACGCTTTCAACGACGCAAGGAAATTCTTTAGAAAGCATTCTAACAAGGGTCGTTTTGCCAGTCCCTGCTGGAGCGCTTAATACAAACACTATCCCTTGAGATACATTTCCTAATATCTTCTGCGCCATCTTACTCGAAATTTTGCACTTGTTCTCGGATTTTTTCCAATTCGCTTTTAATCATCACCACAAATTGAGACACTTCACCATCAGCAGATTTTGCTCCTAGAGTATTCGTCTCTCTCAACATCTCTTGAGTAAGAAATTCTAAGGTTCGTCCCACAGCTTTATCAGCCCTCAGCTGCTTTCTAAATTGATCAAGATGGGAATGCAATCGAACGAGCTCTTCTGTGACATCCATTCTTTCCGCTAAAAAAATCAGCTCCCTAGAGATCCTTTCTTCTAGATCTGGAGTAATCGCTTCCATTTCTTCGATTCTTTCAGTGATCTTTTTACGATAGCGATGCAGTGGCTCTTCTTTACGCTTTTCAATCTCTTTAATCTGCTTTTCAATGGAAACCAACCGGTTTTCCATGTCTAAGGCAAGAGCTTTTCCCTCTTCTAATTTCATGTGCATGAGTTCGTCTAAAGCTGCGTGCACAACACGTTGCAGGGCATTTTTATACTCTAGTTCTTGCTCTTTAGTATCGATGAGTGGAGATGAGTGGAGTTGATTGACCAGAAATGTTAAATCAATTGCTGCTTGAGGATCGTAGCCAAGCGTGCGAGCTACTTCACTCCAACCTGCATGCAACTGCTGGAGTTGGACCAATTGCTGATGAATGTTCTTGGTTGCATCGCCATCACTCTGCATGGAAGCGCGAATCGTGATTTGCCCCCTCTCAATTTCAGAAGCCAGCCACTTGCGCACATCGATATCGAAACGCAATAGCTCTTTGGGTAAATAGACAGTCACATCAAGCATCTTGCGGTTGACCGAATGGATTTCAACCACTAGTTTGCCGAAGGTAAAGCTATCACTGGCCCTACCATAGGCTGTCATGCTTTTGATCATGAGAATACTCACTGGGAAAATAGCCAAGTATATAAAATATCCTAAGCTATTCGTCAAGGGATTTATTTTTATTTCTCACATACGCACACAGGAAACTTTTAACACATTCCATACTGATAAACGACTTCGCTCCTTCGAGTTGTAACAACCTCCAGAACAGAACAATTACACTCTTTTATTCCTTTAGCTTGCATGCGAGCTAACCACCCATTCTCATCTAGCAAATCTCGATAAGTTAAGGACTTAACCGGATACAACACAGTGACATTTTTCAAAATATATTCTGGCGATTTAGCGGATTCTTTACCCTCTTCGATTAGCATCGTGCACTTGTGATAGACGCGTTCACTCTTGGTGTTATGATTAAATACTATAACATAACCCGCATGAATTAAATCGGCGGCCATTGATAATGCGGTTTTTCTAATCCATCGTACTGGTTGCAATGCTTGGTCTACCACTTCGATCACTTTATGAGCCGCTGCTTCAGGGCTTGGAACTTTTTGATTTTTCGCATCATATAATTCTATTAAACCTACTAATTCTTTATATGCTGCATCAAACATTGCTCGAGACGCTGCTTGTATTGCCATCTCTTCACCTTAATTACTGAGTTTCAAAATAATTATTACACTCTCTTTGCGAAATTTTTTTCACGGAAATTGCTGTTCTTATTCGCATTTGATTTATAATTTTGAATCTTTCAGCGGAGAAAAGGTCATACGATGGATGGGAGAAGCTCCATGTATAGCAAGAGCTTCGAGATGTTTCACTGTTCCATAACCTTTATGTTGGGAAAACCCGTAGGCAGGCCATAGCAGATCGTAATCGTCCATAATGCGATCTCGAGTCACTTTAGCAATGATAGAAGCCGCTGCAATGGATTGACAGCGACAATCTCCTTCGACAAGCGCTTCTCCAGGAATGGACGTAGAGGGAAGATGGAGTCCATCGACGAGTATAAAATCTGGAGTGCATTTTAGACGAGAAATGGCGATTAACATAGATTGGAACGTGGCTTGAAGAATATTGATCTGATCGATCAGCAGCGCGTCCACAACACCAATGCCGATGTCGACATCGGCTAGAGAAATAATCTCTTCGAAAAGTGCTAGTCGTTGCGACACGGACAACTGCTTACTGTCATTGACTCCAGACAGGCGATTTCCCTCTGGCAGTACGCAGGCCGAAGCTACAACTGGCCCTGCTAGGGGCCCACGACCTGCTTCATCAATACCGGCGATATGTTGATAACCTTGTTGACGGATTGATTTTTCAATGCGCTGTAGACGAAGTCGTGGGCAATTGCTCATATTCGACAGATTTAAGCAGTAGGTGTTTCACGGTTGGATTCGGAATTCTTCATTTCGCCTGTTTTGACGATCATCTCTTTAACTTTTGAACCTTTACCTGATGTTCCACGGAGATAATAGAGTTTTCCTTTGCGCACTTTGCCCGAACGAACAACTTGAATCTTAGTGAGTTTAGGACTATGGAGCATAAAGACCCTTTCCATTCCAGCGCCATAAGAATGGCGATATAGAGCGACAGTTTCAGAGAGCCCTCCGCCACGGCGTGCGATCACTGTGCCGGTAAACAGCTGGATGCGCTCTTTGTCACCTTCTGCAATTTTCTGGTGGATGCTGATGGTATCACCAATCCCGAACTCAGGAATGTCCTTTTTTAATTGCTCCGCTTCCAGTTCTTGAATTTCACGACACTGTTTCATAACTTTTCCTATTTTGTTTAATGTGTATTCGAGCACAAATCTGGTCGTATGCTCTGAGTCTTTTCTAATCCTTTTAGCTGACGCCACTTTTCTATATTCTTGTGGTTCCCGCTTAACAGTACTTCTGGCACGCGCTTGCCTTCGAATTCCTCAGGTCTCGTGTATAAAGGTCCTTCCAATACACCGTGTTGAAACGAGTCGTTCCAAACACCTTCTTCATGCCCAAGAACTCCGGGAAGAAATCTCACGGTGGCATCAATCAGGACAATGGCTGCAGAACAGCCATTGGTGAGTACGTAGTCACCGATGCTGATTTCTTCATCGATTTCACTTTCGATCACTCTTTCATCAAGCCCTTCATAATGCCCACAGACAACGATCAAATGTTGTTTCTGAGCCAATTCTTCACACCGCGCTGAAGTGAGTCGCTTGCCCTGAGGAGACAGATAAATCGAGTGAGACTCTGGTCTCTTTCTGCTCCTAATGGCCTGACTTACAGGGCCTGGCATGAGAACCATTCCAGGTCCTCCGCCATAAGGTCTGTCATCCACTTTACGGTGCTTTCCTTCAGCAAAGTCGCGTATATCAACTTGTTTGATATTGATAATCCCCTTCTCTATCGCCCTTTTGATGATACTTACATGAAAGGGACCCTCAAAATAGGAGGGAAATAAAGAGAGAATATCAATATCCATGCTTACTTAGCTTTAGCTGTTTTATCTTTCTTCTTAACAGCTCTCTTCTTCTCAATTTTCTTGAGCAATTTAGTCTGCGCTTTAGCATGAAGATCTTTCATGATGTGGGGAGCTGCACGAGCAATGAGCGATTGTGCGCAAGGTGACAACTCAGCGCCTTGTCCTAACCAATAATTGATTCTCTCTCCATCCACCATGCAATCTTCTTTTGTGCTGTAAGGATTGTACCAGCCGACCATTTCAATGTACTTACCATCACGTGGAGTGCGGATATCAGTTACGACCATACGATAGGTCTGTCGATTCTTACGCCCTTGTTGTCTCAAGCGAATTTTTAATGCCATAATTCTCTGCTCCTAGCTGTTTAAAAACCCCATGGCATCTTACCTGGAAAAGGGAGTTTTCCCCCTTTCTTAGAAAGTTGCTGCTTTAACTGGGGCATTTCTTTGCAAAATTGTTTTAGTCTTTTGAATCCTTTGACCATCCGGTTGACGTCGTCGATTTTCACTCCACTTCCGTCTGCAATGCGGCGTCTTCGGCTGGGAATTAACTCAACTTTTTCTTTCCGTTCATCTGATGTCATGGAGCTGATCATCGCTTCCATGCGCGAGAACTCTTTCTCATCGATATCCATCCCTTCAAGAGCAGACATTCCCGGTATCATTTTTAAGAGCCCTTTCAAAGAGCCCATTTTTTTTACCATCGACATCTGCTTGAGGTAATCTTCATAGGTAAAGGCGGCTTTGAGGATTTTCTTTTCTAAATCTTCGCTCTCTTTTTGATCGAATGTTTCTTGCGCTTTGCGCACAAGATTGATCACATCCCCCATTCCTAAAATGCGATCAGCCATCGAATGGGGATTAAAGGGTTGTAGATCATCGATCTTTTCTCCAATCCCTTCAAATTTGAGCGGTTTATTGGTCACTTCGCGAATAGAAATGGCAGCTCCCGCTCGGGCGCTTCCATCTAGCATCGTCAGAATCGATCCAGTAATGTTCATGCGCGCATCGAATTCAACTGCAGTTTTCACTGCATCTTGACCTGTTGCTGCACTAGCTACAAATAGAATTTCATGGGGATTGAGGACTTGCTTAACTTGCTCTAGCTCTTGCATGAGCTGTTCATCAATGTGAAGTCGGCCAGCAGTATCGACAAGAAGCACATCAAAACCTTCATTCTTCGCCTTGTTCAACGCTTCTTTAGCCACGCGGACGGGATTTTTCTCCCCTTCGATTGAAAAAACGGGCACTTCGATTTGGGAAGCTAACTTCTTTAATTGATCAACCGCTGCGGGACGCTGTAAATCACATGCGACTAAGAGCGTGCGTTGCTGACTATATTTTTTCTTGAGATGAGAGGCTAACTTCGCACACTGGGTCGTCTTTCCAGAGCCTTGAAGTCCACAGAGTAGGATGACAGTCGGGGATCCTTTAAGTTCGAGAACAGCTTCCTGCGAACCCATGAGCGCGACGAGCTCTTCATGTACAACATGAATAAACTGTTGACCGGGCGCGACAGATTTGAGGACAGAGGCACCTAGAGCTTTCTCTTTGACCCGTTTGACAAAATTGCTAGCAACGGCATAGTTGACATCTGCATCTAAGAGTGCAAGACGTACCTGCCTTACTGCATCGGCGATGTTATCTTCTGTCAGGGATTTTTTCCCCGTTAATGAAGAGAACATCTCTTGAAATTTTTCCGTTAAAGCGCCAAACATGTAAAATTTTTAGTTAACCCAAGTTGTATTTGTAAAAGTATACATCCGTCCATTCAAAGAGTCCTTTTAGAATAGAGATAAATTCATTCAAATTCAAGGAAAAAGAAACGGTCATGGCCGGCCCAATCTTTCTCAACCACCTGATTGCGCCAGCAAGAAGCCGAAAACAAGCGTTGCATCGCCTCTCCTTGACCAGTTCCTATCTCAAAAAAGACAGATGCTCCTGGCTCTAAATAATGCGGTAGATCCCGACTCATCCTTTCATAAAAGAGCAACCCATCGAATCCCCCTATCAAGGCGATTTTAGGTTCAAAACCGCGCACAGATTGATCTAGCTGATCATACTCTTTAATTGAAACATAAGGAGGATTGCATAAGACAATATCCGCTCGCTTTCCCTCAAAAGGAGCGAGCAAATCCCCCTGCAAACTAGAAACTTGAACACGATTGAGCGCCGCATTGGCACGCGCTAGATCTAATGCGGAAGCTGAAACATCAGCTAGCGTCACTTCCAATTCAGGCAATGCCTTCTTTAAAGCAATGCCTAAACAACCAGATCCCGTACACACATCCCAAGCGGATTTTCCACTCAGTGTTTGCTTTTTTAAGTGGGCGCATACTTTATCGATTAGAATCTCAGTTTCAGGTCTAGGAATCAAGACGTCTTGTGAAAGGCGCAGAGAGCAGTGATAAAAATTGACCTTTCCCAATAGGTACTCTAAAGGCTCCCCTTTCATCTTCCGCTTAACCAACTCACGGTAAGCGTTAATTTCGCTTTCTAGAAGAGGTTTATCATGCTGCATGTAGAGTTCCATGCGCGATAGATTCAAAACGTGAGCTAGCAGATCCTCGGCGGTGCGGCGAGATCGCTCTATCTTTTTTTCTTTAAAATACTCATATGTGAGTTGAAGGATTGACCCTAAAGTTTTCATAGACCTGTATCACCCAATGCAGCCATTTTCTGTTGATGGAAATAAGCAACTAAGGCTTCGGTGATATCATCTAAATCCCCATCCATGACTAAATTGAGCTTATGAAGCGTTAAATCGATGCGATGATCCGTCACGCGGTTTTGAGAAAAATTATAGGTGCGGATTCTCTCCGAACGATCCCCACTTCCTACTTGAGTGGATCTCAATTTTGAGATCTCAGCATCCGCTTTACGACGCTTCTCTTCAACAATTTTAGCAGAGAGTAAACGCATCGCCTTGTCTTTATTCTTGTGTTGACTGCGCTCTTCTTGGCATGAAACGACAGTACCAGTGGGGATGTGCGTGATTCTGACTGCTGAGTCTGTAACGTTGACGTGTTGACCACCTGCTCCTGAAGCGCGGTACGTATCGATCTTTAAATCTCTTTCATCGAGCTCAATCTGCTCATCTTCATCAGGCTCCAAGAGTACTGCCACGGTGATGGCCGACGTATGCACTCTGCCTTGAGTCTCGGTCTTAGGCACTCTTTGAACGCGATGCGTGCCCGCTTCATACTGCAAAAGCCGGTACGCGTTATGACCCGATAAGTTCATGATGTATTCTTTAAAACCGCCTAACTCTGAAGGAGCACACGCAAACAGTTCACAGCTCCATCCTTTCTTGTCGGCGTATTGCTTATACATGCGCACACAATCACCGACAAACAGCGCGGCTTCATCCCCACCAGTACCAGCTCTTAATTCCATGATGAAATTGCGACTATCGCGAGGATCGGGGGGGATAAGAAGATTTTCTAACTGATGACGCTGCGTGTTTAAAGAGGTTTCAAGAGATGCAGTCTCATCGCGAATGAACTGCTGAAATTCTGGATCTTTTTCACTCTTGAGCAAGACCCCATTTTCTTCAATCTGCTTCTTTAGCTGCTCACAGAGCGTCCATTTCTCTTTGATTTCAGTTAAATGAGCATGTTCTTGGGTAAGTTCACGGTAGGCTTTTTGATCTGAAAAAACATCAGAAGAACCTAATAATTCTTCTACCTTCTCAAATCGCTTGAGAAGCTTGCGAATTTGTTCTTCCATTTACACCTCGCGCCCGTTTAACCTTCCACGCGACATCCAACATTGTCAATATGAAAAGTAAGGCGCGCGGGTAGTTTCTTATGTTGTTTTTTTCTTACTTTTTTTCTCAGCGGCTTTCTTTTTAGCTTGCTCTTTTTCTTCTTTCTTTTCATCTTCAGCAGCTTTCTTTTCAGCAACCTTTGCATAGCGTTTGACAAACTTATCAATACGTCCTTCTGAGTCAACTAACGCTTTGCTACCTGTGAAGAAAGGATGGGAAGCAGAAGAAACAGGTACGCGATATACTGGATATTCTTTTCCTTCAAATGTTTCAGTCTCTTTAGGCTGTAACGTGCTGCCACAAACAAATTTGTATCCAGTCGCTGAATCAACAAATAAGATATCCTGATACGGAGGGTGACCTTCTTTTTTCATCTTTGTACTCCTTTTAATTTTCGCTATGGAACTTATTCTAAATCACGATGAGCCATACAGTAAAGCTTGTCTTTGGATAAAAAACAAGCACTTTAACAAATAGACCTCTTTCGAAAATAAGGGTCTGTCGATTTTCGAAAGAGGTCTAACGAGGCGCTTACCTTCCAGCAAAGAGTTAAAGTTATTTTGAGCCCTCTTGTTCGTTTTGAAGACTTAAATACGCCATGTGAGCTGTTCTTAACCCCTCAAGAATCCCTTCTTCATAACGAAAATACGGATGGAGTTCGAGCTCTGCGAAATCGTTGGGCTGCAGCAAATCATCGGTCGTCAATCGGGGCACAATTTGCCTTCCGCAGTTCAACAGCTTCTCTTGCTGAGAGTCAATTAATTCTTTAAAGAGCTTGTCTAGCATGCTGTAGCCTCCTGCCACGAAAAAAGGTTCTCATGAGTACAGACGCCTCTTCAGCAAGAACAAGCTTGCTAACATCGAGTCGATGAATAGGATGCGAGACATCCAAGATATTGATCCAACTTCCATGGGATCCGCAGCGCAAATCCGGCGCTCCCCAAACTAATCTTTTTACCCTAGAATGGATCATTGCCCCCGCACACATAGGACAAGGCTCCAAAGTGCAATAAAGGGTTGCATTCAACAGACGCCAATTTCCCAGGACTTGAGCCCCCCGCCTTATACAGAGCATCTCCGCATGCTGAGTGGCATCTGCCGTCGATTCCACTAAATTATGAGCGCGCGCAATGATTATTCCTTCACAAACAAGAACAGCGCCGATAGGAACTTCCCCTTTTTCGGCGGCTTTGCGAGCCTCTAATAGGGCTTCTCGCATAAAAATTTGATCTTCTGCTTCATTCATGCGATTATAAATTTTAATTAAAGTGTTTTGATCTACTAATTTAGTTGAGGTAAGCTATGGTGTCAATAGCTGCTCGCAGACCCTCTAAAAAGAGGTTATTTTCATTTCTTGCTACGAGAAATAGAGAGAATAGAGTATAATCCTCCAGCAACACAAGCACAATCGAGTGTGAGGTTTTCGCTCGACGAATGAGTCAAAGGTAATTTTTGCTGTTGAACTGATTTATGTGTTTAAGCTATAATAAAATCAATGTTTTAAACTTAAAGTTTGTCTTTCATTTTAAACTCTCAGTACGGGAGACTGTTTTAATGTCATTAGATAAAGGCACCAAAGAAGAAATTACTAAGAAATTCCAACTCCATGAGAAGGATACGGGATCAGCTGATGTTCAAATTGCTATCCTTACAGAAAGGATTGCCGAGCTCACTGAGCATTTGAAGCTGGCTCCCAAAGACCACAGCTCGAGGTTAGCCTTGCTAAAACTCGTTGGACAACGACGTAAGCTGCTCGATTACCTGAACTCTACAGACACCAAACGTTACCAAAGTCTCATCGCACGCCTCAATCTCCGCAAATAAGTTTTGCGAAGTAGAGGTCGGCTGATGACCCTTGAAAAGCCGTCAAACACACAGTTTGACGGCTTTTTTTTATTTTCTCTTTTGAGAGGCAGTTGCAAAACTCCCCGACCCAGAAAAATCGATGATTTTGAGTCAGTTTGCCAGCCGCTCAAGCGGCCTGGCCCCATCCCCGAGCACATACTCCAAGCGAGTAGAGCTCGGGGATGGGGTGGCAAAATGGCTCAAAAGGGCGATTTTGCTGTGGCGGTGAGTTTTGCAACTGCCTCTTTTAGTTGTCGCATATCTCATCAACTGATATAGTTCCGCAACACTAACATCTTTTTTTAAGATGTTGAAATGAATGCAGTCGGAAGAGATGAAATGCCCTTTAGGCAAGAAAAGATTTAACTTGTCTTGTCCAATGGTCAATTCATCCCCGATTGTTTAACTAAATGCAACCGACTCAAGGAGTTGATCCCTATGTTAACATTTAAAAAACACCACATGACAGTATCTGTTGGTGGAAAAGAAATCACGTTTGAAACAGGAAAAATTGCGCGCCAAGCGAATGCAGCTGTAATAGTACGATCAGGAGAGACCATTCTCCTTGCCACCGCCTGTTCAGCTTCCTCCGCAACCGAAACAGATTTTCTCCCGTTGCGCGTGGACTATCAAGAAAAATTCTCTTCAACTGGAAAAACCCTCGGTGGCTTTATCAAGCGAGAAGGACGCCCTACTGAACGAGAAATTCTTGTCAGCCGCTTGATCGACAGACCTATTCGCCCCATGTTTGAAAATGGCTTTTACGATGAAGTTCAATTACTGGCCTATGTGCTCTCTTATGATGGAGTACATTCCCCTGAACCATTAGCCATTTGCGGTGCTTCAGCAGCACTTGTCATTTCAGATATCCCCTTGATTAAGCCCATTGGAGCCGTCCGTGTAGGCATGATCAATGATCTCTTCGTCCTCAACCCTACAATTGAAGAACAGAAAAAATCAAAACTCGACCTAATGATTGCAGGCACAGAAGATGCTATTCTAATGATCGAAGGATACGCTGATTTTCTAACGGAAGAGCAAATTCTTACTGCCGTTAATGAAGGGCACGCCGGTATTAAAACCATTTGCCAAGCACTACTAGATTGGCAAAAACTCTGTGGAAAAGAAAAAGATCGCTCTTCTCTTCGCGTCGAACCTAAAGAACTCATTGAAGAGATGCACACGCAAATCTATCCGCGACTTGACGAAGCTCTGCGTCTAAGAGATAAAAAAGCTCGAGAAGCAGCTGTCAGTGCCTTATCTAATGAATTGCTTGAAAAACATCTCAATGAAGTTCCTCTTAAATACAGTAAAATAACCGTTCTCTCTTCGTTTAAAAAAGTGCAAGCGAGCATTCTGCGAAAAATGATCCTCGCTGAAAATCATCGCAGTGATGGCCGTAATAGAGATCAGGTGCGAGCTATTGACATCGAAATGTCCATTTTACCTAGGACACACGGAAGCGCTCTCTTTACACGTGGTGAAACACAAGCTATTGCAGTCTGTACACTCGGCAGCGAAAACATGGCGCAGCGTTCTGAAAATCTCGAGGGAGAAGTTTCATCACGCTTTTATTTGCAGTATTTCTTCCCACCCTTCTCTGTAGGTGAAGTCGGAAGAATGGGTGCACCTGGCCGTCGCGAAGTTGGACATGGAAAACTAGCTGAGCGCTCCTTAGCCATGATCATTCCTTCAGCAGAAACGTTTCCTTATGTCGTCCGTTTAGAATCTAACATCACTGAGTCAAACGGCTCTTCCTCTATGGCCTCTGTTTGTGGCGGATGCTTAGCCCTGATGGATGCTGGCGTGCCCGTCAAGCGACCTATTGCTGGAATTGCGATGGGACTCATCCTCGAAGGAGATCAATATGCCATTCTTTCAGACATCCTCGGAGTTGAAGATGCCTTAGGTGACATGGACTTTAAGATCGCCGGCGACGCACATGGTATTAGCGCTTTCCAACTCGACATCAAAGTTGAAGGAATTACCCCTCACATCATGGAAGTTGCTTTAGCTCAAGCTAAACAGGGACGCCTTCATATCCTCAGCAAAATGTTAGCTGTTTGCCCCAAGCCAAAAGCCGATCTCTCTAGCTATGCTCCAAGAATTGAAACCATTCAGATTAAGCCAAGTAAGATTGGAACGCTCATTGGGCCTGGAGGCAAGCAAATTCGAGCGATTGTTGAGGAGACGGGTGTTCAAATAGATATTGATGACAATGGCTTAGTTAGCATTGCAGCTACTAATAATGAAGCGATGCAACGAGCTAAAGAGATTGTTGCCAATCTAACAAGTGAAGTTGAAATCGGTAAAACCTATAAGGGACGCGTTGTCTCGATTGTGCCTTTTGGATGCTTTGTAGAAATCTTCGGAAAAGAAGGGCTCTGCCACATCTCAGAACTTTCCCACACACGTGTGGCGAATGTTGCTGATGTAGTCAAACAAGGTGAAATGATTGAAGTAAAAGTGATCGATGTCAACGATCGCGGCCAAATCAAACTCAGTCACAAAGCTCTCCTTGCAGCACCTGTTAAATAAGTACTTAACTGCTTCTCTCTTACGAGAGAAGCAGTTAATTCCTATAGAATTGCATTTATTTAATTAAATATTCTAAATAATATTTAACATTGACATGCAATAAAATGACACTTAAATTAAATCACTATCTTATAATAGTGAGGTTTAACAATGTCATTATCCAGCTTAGTTCCTTTAACTTTACAACCAACTGCGCAGCCAGCGTCTGTGCTTGTCCCTCCACAAACTACTCCTAAACACGCAATGGGTATACAGGCTCTCCCTAGCGCCGTTTTCGGACGTATATTAAGCTTCCTTCCTGCACGAGAAATAACTCGCACACTTCATCATGTATGCCAAGATTGGCGTAATCTAGCTCTGGTCAATGACGGCTGTCTAGATCTTTCTGAACTGCGCGATTTATCGGATAGCGGTCTTAAAACTATTCTTGATAAAGCAAGTGGTACTCGCATTACATCTATCAGCCTATCTAATTGCAAGAAAATCACAGATGCTGGTCTTGCCCATCTAGCAGAACTCCCATCTCTATATTCACTTAATCTAAGCATGTGCGATAACATTACAGATGCAGGCCTTGCCCATCTAGCAAAACTCACACTCTTAAGCTCACTTGATCTAAGAAGGTGCACAAATATCACAGATGCTGGCATTGCCCATCTATCAAAACTCGCACTCTTAAGTTCACTTAATCTAAGCATATGCCCAAACATCACAGATGTGGGACTTGCCCATCTAGCAACTCTCACACTCTTAAGCTCACTTGATCTAAGCGGGTGGAGCCACATCCCAGTAAGCTCACGTGGTCTAAACTGGAACGAAAACATCACAGATGCTGGACTTGCCCATCTATCAAAACTTACAGCTTTAAGATCTCTTAATCTCAGCGCGTGCATAAACATCACTGATGCTGGCCTTGCCCATCTAGCAACTCTCACGTCTCTAAGCTCGCTTCTACTAGATTATCCAAGGGCTTCCTCGGATGCTGCAAGAGCTTTTAATGCAAAACTGATTCCTGTCGAATTTAAAGACGTTCCATTCAGAGATAAAATGGATTATTACATCTACATGCTGGCTTCACAGCCCAAAGGAGGCGATGAATGGGGGAAAAAGAACCGTTATGTTGATTTTGATCGTCTAAAATTAGCGCAAGCACTTGCTAATTTGGAATTATCACGTCCAGTCTTTTTCAAAGAGCAATCAATTGAACCTTTGCTGGATCTCATCAATCAACTAAGCTCTACGGATCAGCTTGATCAGTCGTTGAACAAATTACCAGAAGAAACAAGAAATGCTATTTTTTACCAAGTCTATCAACAAGCTCCTGAGCCAAAAGGTGGCGATCAATGGGGTGAAAAGCATCGCTTTGATGATCTAGCATGGTTTAGGTTGGCTGTGATCGAGGTGATCAAAAGTCGCGTTCTTTATTCCATGAACTAAATCTGCTGGGGATTGGGTTGATCGGTGATGCGTGTAGGTGGAACATCACTGATCGATTCTGGAGGAGGTGGAGGAGTTTTACACTGAAGCTCTTTTGCAGTTTTCATGCGAAGTTTCTTCTTATCCGTATTCCACGTACCATTCATGATCTCTAGAACATCATCCTTATCAAGAGTTTCGAACTCAATTAACATATCAGTCATGAGTTGAACTTGATCCCGATGAGCTAAGATGAGCTCTTTAGCATAAGCATGAGCTTCATCCATGAACTTACGCACTTCTTCATCGATGGTTTTTGCAGTCTCTTCCGAATAACTCTTCTCTTGACGATTTTGCATGCCTAAATATTGACCGGATTCCGTGCGCTCATCATAAGATACAGTACCCAATTTCTCAGTCATCCCCCATTCACACACCATGCTTCTTACGATACGTGTGGCTTGGGTGATATCCATCTGAGCGCCGCTCGACATATCGCCTACAAAGATCTCTTCAGCAACGCGACCTCCCATCAATACCGCTAACTGATCGATGAGCTCTTTTTTCCAGTAGCTTAAACGATTTTTCTTAGGCATAAAATGCGTAGCACCTAAAGAGAAGCCTCGAGGTATGATCGTGACTTTATCCACAGGGTCAGAATGTTTGACGCAGAGAGCTACGACGGCATGGCCAGATTCATGGTAAGCAGTTGTGCTCTTTTCGTTGACATCCATTTCGAGGCTACGGCGCTCTTTGCCATAACGGACCTTGTCGCACGCTTCTATCGCTTCGCCATCTGTTACAGCTGCGCGTCCACGTCGAGCGGCAAGAAGAGCTGCTTCATTTAAAATGTTCATCAGATCCGCGCCAGAAGAGCCTGGGGTATTACGAGCAATATGCATCAAATCAACGGAACTATCGAGCTTGATTTTACGCGCATGGACCTTTAAGATCTCAAATCGCCCTTTTACATCAGGAAGATCGATCACAATTCTTCGGTCAAACCGACCCGGTCTTAGGAGAGCTTTGTCAAGAACGTCAGGGCGGTTAGTTGCAGCAATCAGTATCACACCTTCATTCGTATCAAATCCATCCATCTCAACGAGCAATTGGTTGAGCGTCTGTTCTCTTTCATCGTGGCCACCGCCAATTCCTGAGCCGCGATGACGACCTACAGCATCGATCTCATCAATAAAGATAATACAAGGAGCTTGCTTCTTCGCTTGATCAAAGAGATCGCGGATACGGCTAGCACCAACCCCTACAAACATCTCGACAAAATCTGAGCCGGAGATAAAGAAGAAGGGGCGATCAGCTTCTCCTGCGACAGCTTTAGCAATCAACGTTTTTCCAGTCCCTGGAGAACCTACCATCAGCACACCTTTAGGGATACGTGCACCCAAGTTGGTGTATTTTGTCGGATCTCTCAAGAAATCGACAATCTCTTGCAACTCTTCTTTCGCCTCTTCACATCCAGCAACATCTTTAAAAGTGATTTTATTCTGTTCTTTATTGAGGATTTTGGCCGGTGATTTTCCAAAATTCATCGCATTGGAACCAACTCCTTTCATCTGTCTTGAGAAGATGAAATAGAGCATAAGGACGACCAGAACGACGGGAAGGATGGTCAAGAGATAGCTAAAATAATTTGGTGAGGGCTCGACGCTCTTAAATGTTTTCTCTAAGACGAGATTGCGAGGTTGATCAGGAGCTTTAAAGAAGGCTCCTTTATTTAGGGCAAAGTTATCCCATTCTTGCTTTGCTTGAGCATACCAATGACCGAAGACCTCTGTATCTTGTTTTTCAAGAGCACGCGACGAGAGTTCTTGGTTATTAAAATACCAGGTAACATTGGCGACACTTTGCCTTGCCTTATCCAGTTGAGCATCGTTTTTTTCTAACTCATCAGCAAAGAAAGTATATTGCTCCAATTGCGCTTTATAACTTCTAACGCTTCGCAAGGGCAATAAACGGATATTGTTCTGCTCGCTATTTAACTCAGCTACGATTTCATCTAATTGAGTGAGTGCATTGCGGTAGACAGAAAGCTGTTCTTGAGCGGAAAGAGAGGTTGCTTGAGAAACTTCTTGCTCGAGAGTTTTTAGCTGCTGCTTCATTCCCTCACCGCCTATCCCTAAGGCTGGGGAACGGAATCGATCAATGAGAGTTAAAAGATCTTTTCCATAAGCAGTAACCGCAACGAGATTCGCTTCTTTAGAGAGAGCTGGAAAAATGGTTTCAAGAGCAGCTAAACTAGATATTTCTCTATCTGAGAGCGATTTGAGGATAATGGCATGATCTTTGTCTGCTGAATTATAGAGGGGATCTACAACGACATAACCCCCTTTTGGCAAGGGCTGACCGCTGAGATGCAGAAAAAGGTCGGCAGCAGCGATGACATGTTGACGCGAATCCGCCAGTTCTTTGCTAATCTCTTTCTTTTGACCAACTAATTCATGATTGCGATTGAGGAGTTCCAGGTATCTAAAGCGGGTCTTCCCATCTTCGCTTGGCTTGTCCTTAAATTTTCCACTAAATGTGACGAGATTATCATTTAAGGCGATTTTTCGATTTTCTTCTCTTTGAATAAGGTCTAGATTGACTAAGTGTTCAACTTGATGGCTAAAGGCAATTTTAGCAGTGCGCTCACCACTCATATTCTGTATGGTCAGAATAATTAAAATGGCTGCGACTAAAAAGAGGAAGAAGCCTCCGGGGAAACTCTTCTTGGAATCAGGCTTTAAGTTGTCATTACTCATAATCTTAGACACATTTGCAGATTACAAAATTAAACCAGCAGCGACAGTTTAAGTAAAGGACAACATGCCGCTGAAGATCTCTTTTAGAGACGAGCCTACCTATCTCGTTTTCCTGGAGAACTCTATAATTGCTTCAGCATAACAGATTAATATTATTCTGTCTTTTACTTATGTTGAATGTTTAATTTTATTTTTATAAGTTTTAACGGTTTAAAATTATAATTTATTTTCCAATCAGATTAAAAGTCATTCGCTTATTGTGGATGATGACCTCTCCTTTTGATGCAGCAACTCTTAAAGAAGCATCTCCAGCATGCCAAGCTTTCACTAGCCGCACAATGCTCTCACGACCTACTACCACTTTGCTTCTGCTCAACCACTCTTTGAGCAAAAACTGGAGTTCTATTTCATCTAACCCTTCCGGGAGATCCACATAACTTCCGTTTTCTGCATCTTGCTTAATTTCTTGAAGATACGGTTCAATTTTCTTTAAAAAATACCGACTAATTTCCTCGGCTGAGGTTCCTAAGTAGCATAAGTTGTCTACCACTTCTTTACCAAATCCTTGGGTCAGCATGGGGATAATCTGCGTTCTCATTCTCCCGC
>JABDFI010000008.1 GCA_013286595.1 Chlamydiota bacterium
TTAATATATTTTTATTAAAGTTTTTTTGTAATTATTTAACAATCATTATAAACAATTAAAAGAGGATAAATTATGTCTATAGTCGTGAGAGAAGAATCATCCAAATGGGATGAACAACCTAAACTGATTGAGGATTATATTCCGAAAACAATTTTTCAAGGTTCTTTGCAGAAGTTCTGTATATTCCACGATAGCCACTCAATGGATAATAATATTATGGAAATCAGGCACAAAAATGGTAGTATAAAGGTATATGAGCGTATAGTAGTATCAAACTATAACATCTCTGGAGCTGGTGGCTGTTATCTTCGGGTGGCTGAACATTCATATGTTCCAGGCGTCACGTATGTCCGCTATACGCCTGAAGATTCATTTGTATGGGATAAGATCATCCTTGATGCTTTCAAGACGGAAAATAAAGATATCGAAACCATAGAGAGCCTCGCTGTTCACTCAATCGCTGCTCGAGATTTCCTAGTTATCAATGTTTTACAAGATCACCTTCCTAAGGATCTTGGAAAAATGATTGTCTCTTTTCTGCAAAAAATCCCCTTCCTAAGGACCTTGGAAAAATGATTGTCTCTTATCTGCAAAAACTTCGGCAGTAATTAAAAATTTTAGGTTGCCCGTTTTGGGCAACCTTGTACAATCTTACGATCCATTCGCTAACGCTCGTCGATATCTTATGAAGAGGATGTAGACGAAGATCCCAAGAATTAATTCGATTATACTGCGCCTGTTTAGGTTGTGCGAATTTTGACTGGCTACGACTTTGCCAAATCAATCCTCCTCGTCAGCCTTCCCTACGGGAATGGTCTTCCTCGTTCGGACCGCTACGCTTCGATTTGGCTTTGTCTCGTAGAGTCAAAATCCGTACAAACTAAATGGGCGCAGTATACCCTTTCAATCCCAACAAACGTTGACTTATTAAAAAATTGTAATTAGAACAAAATAAAGGAGACAATTGCAAAACTCCCCGACCCAGAAAAATCGATGATGTTGAGTTAATTTGCCAGCTGCTTAAGCGGTCCTGCCCCATCCCCGAGCACATACTCCAAGCGAGTAGGGCTCGGGGATAGGGTGGAAAAATGGCTCAAAAGGGCGATTTTGCTGTGGCGTGGAGTTTGCAATTGCCTCAAAGGGGTGGAAAGGGGATTCATGCGCTCTATTTGGAAGGGATTTATTAGTTTCGGATTAGTTAATATTCCTGTGAGAATGTACACCGCCTCACAAGATAAAGAAATTTCATTTGTTCTTCTGCATAAAAAAGATCTCTCGCACATCCACTATGCCAGGATCTGTGAGGCTGAGAACAAAGAAGTTCCCTGGGAAGAGATTGTCAAAGGTTTCGAGATGGAAAATGGCAATGTTGTTGTTTTCCAAGATAGTGATTTTGAAAAGGTGAATGGAAAAAAAACCAGAACCATTGAAATCATGAATTTTATCGACGAGGATGAAATTGATTCGATTTATTATGTCAGACCTTATTTTTTAGAGCCGGACAAGAATGGGGAAAAAGCCTACGCCTTATTGCGAGATGCTTTAAAGAAATCCAAGAGAGTGGGATTAGCCAAGTACGTTTTAAGAAATAGAGAGCACTTGGCTGTGGTGAAATTTTATGATAACATGATCATCATTAATGAATTGCGTTATGAATCTGAACTGAGGAAATCCAAGGAATTAAAGATTCCAGCTGTTGTTACTCAATCTAAAGAGATCAACATGGCGATTGAACTCATCGACCAACTCACGGTCTCTTTTAATCCTAAAAAATACAAAGACACCTATGTAGAAGAAGTCAAGCAGATCATCAAGCGTAAAGCACACGGTCGTCCCCTTCAACCAAAAAAGGAAAAGCATCCCTCTCCGAAAGTGCATGATATCATGACTCTTTTAGAAGAGAGTTTAGGAAAAAAAATCCTCAAAAAGACTGAAAAGTGCGTAAGCTCAAAGCCTATCAGGCTAAACGAGATTTTAAGCAAACCAAAGAACCTAAAGGTTCGTCGAAAAAATTTTCTTCGGCTTTAAGCTTTTGCGTGCAAAAGCACGCTGCTCGTCATCTTCATTACGATGTCCGTTTAGAATGTAGAGGAGTGCTTTTGAGTTGGGCAGTGCCTAAAGGTCCTTCCTTGAATCCTAAAGATAAGCGTTTGGCGATTCACGTCGAAGATCATCCTTTGGACTACCAGTATTTTGAGGGGATCATCCCTAAAGGCAATTATGGGGCAGGAACTGTGGAACGGTGGGATTTTGGTCATTTTACGATGTCCCATACTGACAAGCGGCAGGATATTGAAAAAAATCTTCTTGAGGGAGTAAAGAAAGGACATTTTTCCGTCATTCTTCACGGAAAAAAATTAGAAGGGGAGTTTATTTTTCATCGCCTACAGGGAAAAGAGTGGTTGATGATGAAACGAAAAGATTCTCACTCATCTCCAAAAGTGTTACAGCACGCTGTAGAAAAAATGCCTGGGTTCATTTCTCCTATGCTGGCCACTTTAATTGATGCGCCTTTCGATGATGAAGGGTGGTTGTTTGAAGTCAAATGGGATGGGTATCGAGCTTTAGCGTATGTTCAGCGGGGAAAAGTTCAATTAAAATCCCGGAATAATCTTCTATTTAATCGGCAATTTCCCTCTATTGTACAAGAACTGGAGCGCATTCCCAATTCTGTTGTTCTCGATGGCGAAATTGTCGCGGTGGATTCTAAAGGAAAATCCCATTTTCAGCTCTTGCAGAACTACCAACAAGGAAAAGCAGAAACGCTAGAGGCAGTTGCAAAACTCCCCGACCCAGAAAAATCGATGATTTTGAGTCAGTTTGCCAGCCGCTTGAGCGGCCGTGGCCCCATCCCCGAGCACATACTCCAAGCGAGTAGGGCTCGGGGATGGGGTGGCAAAATGGCTCAAAAGGGCGATTTTGCTGGGTCGGGGAATTTTGCAACTGCCTCGCTATGCTATTACGTTTTTGATATCCTTTATAAAGATGGTCAAAATTTGCGCTCTTTTCCTTTAATCGAGCGAAAAAAGATTCTAAAAGAGTACTTAAAGCAATTATCTCTTCCTCTTATCCGTTTGAGCGATCATGTCCTAAAAACGGGGAAAGCTTTCTTCAAAGCAGCGCAGAAAGAAAATTTAGAAGGGATCATGGGGAAAAAAATCGAGAGTGTGTATCAATCGCGTCGTACCAAGGATTGGGTGAAAATTAAAACGGGGCAAAGACAGGAAGTTGTCATCTGTGGTTTTACCGAACCAAAAGGTTCTCGAATGAAATTTGGAGCTTTAATTGCAGGTGTCTATGAGGAAAAAAAACTGCGTTATGCTGGGCATGTTGGCGGTGGGTTTAGCGAGGCTTCTTTAAAAGAGATCTATCAACAGCTTCGTCCTTTAATCTCACGACAATGTCCCTTTAAACAAGCGCCTAAAGTCAATTCACCTGTAACGTGGGTAAAACCTCATTTAATGGCTGAGGTCTCTTTTACCGAGTGGACAAAGGATAACATCATGAGGCATCCCATTTTTCAAGGACTGAGAAAGGATAAAAATCCCAAAACGGTTAAGAAAGAAAGCCCCTCTATAGGAACTCATTTAGACAAAATTTATTGGCCCAAGGAGAAGTACACCAAAGGAGATTTACTCAAGTACTATCAAGAGATAGCTCCTTTTATTCTCCCCTATCTGAAAAATCGACCTATTTTCTTGCATCGTTTACCCGAGGGAATTAAAGGGCACGGATTTTATCAAAAAAACGTTAAAGCAGCTCTTCCAGAGGGTATTAAAACTACCCCCATCAAGCATCAAGGCAAGGTGTATCACTACCTTCAAATCAATGACCTGAAAAGCTTGATGTATGCTGTGAATATGGGAAGTATTGATTTACATCCTTTTATGTCTCAGATTTCCCATTTGGATAAACCCGATTACTGTGTCATCGATTTAGATCCCCATGGGGTGAGTTTTGAGTGCGTTGTGGAAGCAGCTCTTGTAACGCATGAAATTTTAGAAAAAATCAAAGTGAAGCACTATTGCAAAACCTCGGGAGGAAATGGCTTACATATTCTCATCCCTCTTCATGCGAGGTACAATTTTGAACAATCTAAGCAATTTGCAGAGATCATCTGTCGTCTTGTCAATAAGCGCTTACCTAAGACAACCTCGGTTATCCGCGCTCCGGGAAAGAGATTAAAAAAGGTATACTTAGACTATTTGCAAAATCGGTATGCACAGGCCATCGCAGCCCCTTACTGTGTTCGTCCACGTCCTGGCGCAACTGTATCGACCCCATTATCTTGGGATGAGGTCGATCAGGATTTAGACATTTCACAATATACAATACAAACTGTTCCAAAACGGTTGAAGCGAATAGGAGATATTTTCAACCCTGTTTTAGGGACAGGTGTTAATCTCAAAGCCGCTCTTTCTTCTATTAAGCGGCTTTTCGGGGAACTTTAGCGCCTTTTTTTCTAGCTTCTGAAAGGCCGATGGCTATAGCTTGTTTTCTGCTGCTAACAGTTTTTTTGCTTTTGCCCGATTTTAAAGTGCCTTCTTTCATTTTATGCATAGCGCGTTTGACGCTTGCTTGTGATGATTTACCATATTTTGCCATATATACCCAAATAAACTCAAAAATGGGTTTGCAATTGCCTCTATAGTTTAAGCCGCTTGTTTCAATGCCTTGAGATTAATTCCTTTGGTAAAGGTCGTGCCTTCTGCAATTTCTGTTAACTTCTTATTCGCATTGCCCTCTTCTTTAGCAGTATCTTCGAGCAAATCGTAAATGCGATAGTATTCAAAGCTCTTCGCTAAGGATTTCAATGCCCCATAGGAAGCGATCTCAAAGTGCTCGACATGCTGTGCGCAATTGATGAGTGCAGCATCTTTTACGTGAGCTGTATAACGAGCTTGGATGACCCGACCAGCTTCAGCTAATAGATGTTTCATTGCTTTTGAGTGTACTCTCAAAGGTCTTCGATCCAATTGTTTGAAAATCAATTCTAAGCGGCGAACTTGCCCCTTAGTTTCTTTAAGGTGATGTCGCAGTGCATCCTTTAATTCTTTTGAAGAAGCTGCTTTGATGACATTCGGTAGGGCCTTGATAATTTGTTTCTCTGCATCGAGCATGAGAGAAAGTTCATTTAGGAATAACTCATGTAAGTTTTTCATGCTCAACCTACTTTTCTACGCTTCGATTTGCCTTCTCCTTCGTCATCTTCTCCTTTATAGAGATCGCGTTTTTCCTTGGGAAAATCCTTATAAGATTCACGTTCAGAAACATCGAGGTTTTTGTAAAAGGAGTCTTCAAAGCGTTCGAGTTCATCTGCTGCTCGTTTTTTTTCCCAACCATAGCGTTCTTCTAAAGATCCGAGGAGCTGTTCTCTTTTTCCATTGATGCGAGTGAGGTCATCATCAGTAAGCTTGCCCCATTTCTCTTTGACTTTTCCTTTTAATTGATGCCATTTTCCTGAAAAAATATCTTCGTTCATGAATTACCTCACTTAATTGGTTTGTGTTGCCTGTAATTTAATTTTTATTAAAAAATAATTATTATGTCAATTAAATAGTGATTAATAGTTTTAATATTATTTAATGTCTTTAATCATGAATTTGTGAAAAAACCGATGGAAAAGGGGGGTGAGAAAAATGGCAATGGCGACCAGGAAGATGACTCCGCTGAAAATAGCGTAAGATCCTGCAAAAAGTTTACCTTTTTCAGTCACTAGGGGGTCGACGGGACCCATGCCCGATAAGATCATGGCGGCATTCTCATAAGAACTTATCCAGTCCATCTCCTCAAAGGTATGATATCCCCATATGCCAATTAAGAGGGAAATAAGAATAATGCCTCCTCCTAAAAGAAGATTGCACATCATCCTTTTGACAAACTTAGAGAGCGGAAGTAAAGGTCGATAACGGCTTTCGTACATAGCCTTTATGTATCATAGAGTGAATTTTGTTTCAATTTTAAGGTTTCAGAATTTTGAAAATATTCGCGTATAATTATCGATCAACTACTTAAACAAGTTAATTTAGTTTAATTACAGTTGTTAGATTAATTTATATTGATATGTTAATTGTTTAATTTTATTATAAAAATAAAAGAACGAAATAAGAAATAGATAATTAAAGGGGGAAGCATGCGAGGTAAAGTAAGGGGGAATCCATGGTTAGATATCTGGGTTCGACCACGAGACACGATCAGACACATCGTTTCCACAAATCCTAAATATGGATTTCTCGCGCTATGTGCCTTGAATGGATTTCCAATGGCTATGAACTTTGCTCAAAGCATGTCATTGGGGCTAGCGCTTCCTACATGGGCTCTTATCATAGGAGCTTTCATCGTTTGCGGATTTTTAGGGTTCGTTAGCATCTCGTTGTCCAGTCTTTTGATCTTGTGGACAGGTAAGTGGATTGGTGGAATGGGAAATTATACCACGATCAGGTCAGCTGTAGCATGGTCAAATGTACCCAACTTCATCACTTCATTGACATGGCTTGCCTTACTCGCCGTATTTGGAGGACTGGTACTCAACCAAGGTTTTTCAGAAACATCGTTTGTCGGGTATCAGGCAGGGATTGTATTCATCATTTTTCTAATTCAGTCGATCGTCTCCATTTGGGGATTCATCATCTTATTGAAGACTGTAGCAGAAGTTCAAGAATTTTCAGTTTGGCGCGCTCTGCTAAACGTTGTTATCCCATTTATAATCGTGGTCGCATTGATCTGGTTAGTGGGGTGGTTGATATGGGGAACAAGTAGCATTGTAAAATAAAAGGGAGAAAATCATGTTTAAACATTTTGTTAATACCTCTAAAGGTGGGATTTTATCTTCCCTTTCAGCGTTGACGTTACTTATTACCCCTCAATTAATCGGAGCGAATAGCTCCATGAGTGAAGCTACGACTGAATTAGTAGCAAATCCAGCGCCTTGGAAAGAGTACAAATCGGTATGCGGAAAATGCACGATGAACTTCCCCAAGCAACCCGACCATCTCTCTGAAAAAATGAGACTCACTCAAGAGGGATTTGACCTTAAGTACGATGCTTACATTTCAGCAGCGGATCAACAGACAATTTATTTGCTCCTCATCGCTCAGTATCCTGAATTCGTAGATGAGACATTTGCTAGAATGAGCCTAGAGAGTTTTTTGAACGGGATTTTAACGCATAATCCCAACAACCAATTGATCTTTGCTGATCTTTCTTTGGTAGATGGTCACGAAGCTTTAGACTTTTTCATCCGCACAGGTGGAGTGTACTTTAAAGGTCGCGCTCTTATGGTTAAGAATAGCCTCTATCTCATGGCGATGGAATGCGAAGTTCAAAATTACGATGAAGGCAGTTACAATAGCTTCGTCAATTCGTTTCAGTTAAAGAAGTAACTGAGGAAGCAATTGCAAAACTCCACGCCACAGCAAAATCGTCCTTTTGAGCCATTTTGCTGTGGCGTGGAGTTTTGCAATTGCCTCTGAGACTCTGAGCTCACTTGTTGGGCTCAGAATGTATAACAGAGTTTGCCCTGTCCATAAGGCGCATCATCAAACTTGTAGTACTTTCCGTGATGGTTGTCGTGGTTTTTGATGAGAATCCAACCGCCGAAATTCCAACCGCCACCTACAATAAAGCTCACGCGCCTTGGTAAACAGTACTTCAAGTTGAGATCGACTCCTGTTGAAAAGATTTCAAAGATAGCCGCATGGTAATTGCCTATCCCTTCGTGAGCGCGGATAGGGAAACGGTAAGGCCGTCCAAAGGCAGAAGCTTCAGCATACACTGACCAATGATCGCCTAAGGTGTAGTCAACCGAAAGGTTGACGGGAAAGATCGCATTGATTTTCCAGCGGCATTCAGGTCTCCAGTCAAAACCAACAATGGGCAAGACATAGCCATTTTTAACCCCTCCATAACCATAAGCCCCGATATGGAGGCCTAGAGTTTTAGTGGATTGATAACGCCCCCATAACACGCCGTAATAAACGCCAGAATGTCCAAAATCCATTGTCGTCGCATCGACAGAAGTGGCTCCGCTGACAATCCAGCGCCAGCGGGTCTTAGAAGTGGAAATCCAGGCAACTGAAGCGTTGACAAAGTTGTAATCGTCTCCTCGAAAGCGGGGATTTTGTGGCCAATCAAAGCCGATGAACGAATATCCAACTTTCCAACTTAAAGCATTGTCCTTATTGAGAAAATGGGAATAATAGAGGTTGGCTTGCGCATCTTTGTATTTAGTGTGTGATCCTTCAATGGGATGGGTTCTGAATTTAGCTTTGCCTACCTGCCGGTATTCGGTTTCAAAATGGACGGGGCGCTCTGGGTCTAAAAACCCGTAGTTGGTGATCAGGACAAATGAGGAACACAGCAGATAAATCGGGAGCAAAAAAAAGCGCATCGAAACACTCCAAATAAAATTTATATAACTAACTCAAGTAGAAAAAGTAAAGTGTAGATATGGGTAAGGCATGGGAAGCTGAACAAGTTGTCGATCCTGATGTGGCTTTAATACTGATTCAGAAGCAATTTCCGGAATTGCATCCAGAAACCATTCGGCTCTTTGGCGTAGGATGGGATAATACCGCTTATCTCATCAATGACACCTATGTATTTAGATTTCCTCGGCGGCAGATAGCAGTTCCTTTATTAGAGGCTGAACGGATTGTCTTGCCTATGCTCGATCAGTTGCCGCTGCTGATTCCGCATCCACGATGGGCAGGGAAACCAACGCCGGATTACCAGTGGCCATTTTTAGGATATTGTTTATTACCGGGCAAGACAGCTTGTCGCGCGGCTTTGTATAAGAGTGAAAGGATGGAGTTAGCCGTTCCTCTAGCCCAATTTTTAGCAGCACTGCATGCCGTTCCTGTGTCGTCTATCATGCAACAGGCTCTAGGTGGGTATACATTGGAAAAGCTCAATGGGCCCAAATTGATCGCGGCTATAGTGAAGAATCTGGCTGAATTGGTGTTTGTGGGGCTGATAGAAAGCAGCCAGCCCTATCATGAGCTCCTTGAAAGCTTTGAGGATGTTCGAGCAGAGCAGAAATCCAAACTCGTCCATGGCGATCTGTATGCAAGGCATCTTCTAGTCGATGAAGACAACCGATTATGCGGGGTAATCGATTGGGGGGATATTCACATCGGAGATCCGGCAGTTGATCTCTCGGTAGCTCATAGTTTTTTACCCAAAGAATCTCACGATCTCTTCCGCAAGACCTACGGGGACATTTCTGAAAAGACATGGCAGCTGGCTCGTCTTAGAGCCTTGTACAGCAGCGTTCTCTTAGCAGTTTTCGGCTACCACTCAGGGGATGAAGTGATCAAACATGAGGGACTTCGGGCTCTACATAGTTTAATCGATTGGCCCTAAATCTGTTGTTAGTGTAAATAAAAATTTTAACGACGGTATTTTGAGGAAGGTCGGCACTATGAAGTATCTATATGAATTTATTGGCACATTTTTTTTAGTGTTTACAGTGGGCATGACAGTATTAGGACCTAATGCGGTGGGCTTGATGGCTCCCTTGGCGATTGGAACTGTTTTGGCTGTGATGATTTATGCAGGGGGACATATTTCCGGGGGACATTACAACCCGGCGGTATCTCTAAGTGTTTATGTGCGAGGGAAATTATCTTCTAAAGATCTCGGACTCTATTGGATCGTGCAGTTTGCGGCAGCCGTGGTCGCGGCTTACCTCACGATGTATTTAAAAGGCTTTCCTCAGACCACTCCGATGCCCCTGGATGCTGTGAAAGCTCTGCTGGCAGAGTTCGTGTTTACCTTTGCTCTTTGCTATGTGGTCTTGAATGTAGCCACTGCAAAAGAGACTAAAGGTAATAGCTACTTCGGTTTAGCCATTGGCTTGACAGTGTTTGCCGGGGCTTGCGCTGTGGGTGCGGTTTCTAGTGCGGCATTTAATCCAGCCGTTGCTTTTGGCATGAATATCATGAATTTTAGCCTCTGGTCCAATTTCTGGATCTTCATCGTAGCGAATTTCTTAGGCGGCCTCTGTGCGGCCTGGGTGTTCAAAGCAACTCACAAAAACGCATAATCCTTCATAATTCTTAAGTCTAGGGTTCCTCTTCTTAGGGGATCCTTAGCTTCATATGTCTCTTAAAATCAGCTAGATGTGAAAAATTAACGAAAAAGTAGAGTAAAAAAACAATAAAATGTGTAGAATCAATGGTTATACGTTTGTTACTTCTTCTTAATAGAAGGGTTACAAAAGTAGTCTTAAGAATTCCTCTTAAGAAATTTAGAAAATACAAACGGAGAAGTTTACGTGTCTAACAAATCAAAAGGTACAATCAAGTTTTTCAATTCACAAAAAGGTTTCGGATTCATCACACCAGACAATGGCGGACAAGATTTATTTGTTCATACGAGCAATGTTGACGGCGATCCAAAATCTTTGAGAGAAGGCCAAAAAGTTGAATATGTAGAAAGACCAGGTCGCAAAGGTCCTGAAGCTACAGAAGTCAATCCTCTGTAATTGCTTTTTACTGAAGATCTTGACTAGTACCCCATTTGTTTGGGGTATTTTTTTTTATCCAATGACAAATTCTCGGACAGGTTTTCCTCCTATCAGATGCTCTTGAATGATGCGCTCAAGTACAGCTGGCGTGCAGGAGTGATACCAAATCCCTTCAGGATACACGACCGCAATCGGTCCACGCATACAAAGCCTTAAGCAATTCACTTTGGAACGATAGATCACATCCGCTTCTGTTAGGTTTAGTTCTGACAGTCTCTTTTTTAGATAATCCCATGATTCTAACCCTATCTCTCGCGAGCAGCAACGAGGTTGACTGGCGTCAGCGCATAAAAAAATATGCCGCTTGATATTCGCTATGCCAAGCTGTTCGATTTTGGCTTTAAATTGTTCTTCCATAGTCACCAAAGTTTCATTCATGTTATACAAAAATCATGAAGAAAAGCAAGCAATGGGAAGTGTACATCATTCAGGCTCGATCGGGCAAGCTGTACACGGGTATCACTAATGACTTGGACCGACGCTTTGCAGCTCATCAAGTGGGACGCAAAGGGGCGCGCTTCTTCCGTTTTTCCAAACCGGAAAAAATTCTCTTTCGCGAATCGCATCCGGGGAGGTCTGAAGCATCCAAGCGAGAAAGCGAAATCAAAAAAATGAAGCGATCGCAGAAGTTGAAATTATTTAACTGAGAACCTATGAGTTCTTTTAAAATCAATACCTTGCATGTGTAAGCCTTATTTTTTGAATAGCAACGATTGCAAGGGGGCCGTGCCAGCAAAGGCATTGTCAAAGGCAACTTGGAAAGTACCGGTCTTGGGTTCCATCACAACGCGATGTGTAGTCAGCCAATTGTTGACAAATGGTAAGGCTAGTGCTTCTTGTAAGGGTTTATTTTCCCTTCTGTGGAAAAATTGATCTAATTGTTGTTGACGATCTGAACTATGGTGCATATCGCAACGAGGCTGAGGATTGTAGCAATAGTTGAGAGTGACAAGAGGTTGATTATCTGCTAGCTGACGAGTAGTGTGCGTTTCTTGGTAAGACTGGTAAAAGTGAAAGGATTTTGCGCTGTCACGATCAGCAATAGTTAGATGATAAGGTCCCAAAGGAGAGTTCATGCTTACAAATCGATCAACATCTGCGGTAGTGCGGCAGCGCTCCAAACAGGCTCTATTAAATAGTGATGCCGGCATCCCCCTTATTTCACGAGTATAGCCAGAACAAACGTTCATAGCTAAAGCAAGCCCATGATCATTCATACCAGTCAAAGTTCCTACCAAACCTGGAATACCCACTTCAAGAGTGCTATGACCCTTTTTGGCAGATTGACGATTGATCAAAAGACTATTGGAACCAGCTAGGCCGAAAGAGGGCCAATCCATGTTCCTTGCAAAAACCATCCCTTGTTGAGGATCACGATCTACAATTGCGGTACATGCCACAGCGGATTCTTGTCCCGCTTGTGATGTCTGATGTTCTAAAAGACTTGGATCGAAATGCAAAGAGTCTGGCATTAAATGTAAAAGAAGGATGTCGTCCACACTCAATTTTTTGGGGAATTGTAAAGAATGTTTTTTTGACCATTCTTCATAGCCGGCAACAATTCCTTGCATTTCAATGAAGTAGTCAGCCGGAATCGTACTGCGGATTTTTTCCAAGGTCTTGGGAAGTTCAGAGGCTCGTTTCTGATGTGCCAACGTATGCATAATTAGGTCTAAACGTTTTGTTAGTTTGTTGATGGCATTTCCACAGAGATATCCGTGGGCATAGCCTGATTTAAAGGAGTCATCCGAATTGAGTGTAAGAACTGGTACGTCGCCCAAATAAAATAATTTTCCGCCTTCACATTCTCCAGGTGTAAATACGTGATCTTTCATGTCATGGTGGGGAGGTATGAGAATGTCGAGAGTATATAGGGCTGCAGATGAGGCTGTCGTAAGAGCCGTACCTGAAAGCGCAAGACCTATCACCGCGCCTGTAGTTAAGAGAGGTGCTGAAAGAGGAATAGCTACAAGCATGCCAATTCCTGTAAGAAGTGAGGCTATTTCAATGACTTTGACTGCTGTAGGATTTTCGTGGATCCAAAGCTTAGTTTTTTCAAGCCCGGCTACATCTCGATGAGAAGAAGGTAGTGAAATGGAATTTTGAATACTCATTTAGTTCCCCTATTGTTTATAATGCGTTAATTGTAATCGATTGTTAATATAATGTAAATTAGTAGTTATTTTTTATTGTTAAGTGTGTTTAGTTTGTGAATTTATATGTTATGTGAATTAAACTAAATAAAATTGAAGAATGGGTGAAGTTTCATCCAAATATTAAAACCACCCGCTCGCTGCGCTCACTAGAGAGAGGAGGACACAGAGGGCTTCGCCGCAAATGCTTGTTTTTGCGGCGAAGCCCTCTGTGTCCTCCTCTCTCTAGTGAGCGCAGCGAGCGGGTGGTTGAAAAATATTTTTGGTTCATCCGACAAATGAGTACCTCTAGCAGGTAAAGGGCATTAAGCTTACCCACAAGTCCTAACCAACTATTAACCCAACTTGCCCCCTATCCTCCCTTAGACGCGTAAGCGAGATAGGTAAGATGCAAGATTCGTGAGGAAGCCAAGGTAGTTCACCTTGGCGACGAACGAAGCGCAGCAGATTGCCTGTCGCAGCTCGCGGATAAAGGAGGATAGGGGGCAAGTTGGGTTATTACCCATAAATCAACTGTGAAACTTGTATTTGGAAGACTTCTTTTTTACCACCCGCTTTGCTAGAGAGCACAGAGTTCACAGAGAGCGGCTTCGTCGTCTTTTTCTTTTGTGACGACGAAGCCGCTCTCTGTGAACTCTGTGCTCTCTAGCGAAGCGGGTGGTAAAAAAAGGAAATAAGCCCCCATGAATCTAGGTACGCATTTGTCGGATGAGCCATATTTTTTGGTAAACAGTTTGTTTTATCAAGAGATCCTATGAGTAAAAAAGTTATGGGTAAAAGTATGATTATGGAGGCAATTGCAAACAAGAAAGAGGGATTTTTCGGGACTAATGTAGCAAGCGCTTCTATTGCTATAATAACTTGATTACCAATAAGTTCTGGTCGTCAAAAGGTAATATTTCTAAAAAACTAATAATAAAAATTTTAATCTTTAAATAAAATGATATTATTGCAATAATTAAATGTAATAAATGAACTTTCAGTTAAGAGGTTTAATAGTGTCATTATCCGGCTTACTTTCTTTACAATTAGATCCTTTAACTATACAAGCGACAGCGCAGCCAGAGTCTGTGCTTGCCTCTTCTTTACTCTCATCTCTAAACTCACAATCGACCCTTTCAAAAACTACACCTAAGCAGGCAACAACTGCCATAGAGGCTATCTCTAAATCTAGAGACATTTTCGGAGATACAAGAGGCGCTTTAGGACATATAGCAAGCTTCCTTTCTATTCAAGAAATAGGCATCGTCCGTAGTGTATGCAAAGCTTCGAGTAAGCTATCTCCCGTTAAGGATGGCTTTCTAGATCTTTCTGGACTGCCCAATTTATCGAATGACGCTCTTAAAACCATTCTTCATGAAGCAAGAGCAAGTGGTACTGCCATTACCTCTATCAATCTATCTAATTGCAAGAACATCACAGATGCTGGCCTTGCCCATCTATCAGAACTCACACTCTTAAGCTCACTTGATCTAAGCGGGTGCCCTGGCATCAGAGGTGTTGGCTTTGCCTATCTATCAAAACTCACATCTTTAAGATCACTTAATCTCAGCGGATGCAGAATCACAGATGCTGGCCTTGCCTATCTATCAGAACTCAAATTTCTAAGATCACTTAATCTATCTAATTGCACGGACATCACAGATGCTGGCCTTGCCCATCTATCAAAACTCACATCTTTAAGATCACTTAATCTCAGCGGGTGCATTCGGATCAGAGATGCTGGCCTAGCCCATCTATCAGAGCTCAAATCTCTAAGATCACTTAATCTAAGAGGGTGCTTTAAGATCGCAGATGCTGGCCTTGCCCATCTAATAACTCTCACATTTCTAAGATACCTTGATCTCAGAGGATGCAGCAGCAACATCTCAGATGCTGGCGTTGCCCATCTACTAACCCTCCCATCTCTATACTTACTTAATCTCAACTGGCTTAACACAAACATCACAGATGCTGGCTTTGAGCATCTAGGACTAAAGTTTGCACTAGAATGCGCGCGGGGGCCCCCAAGCTACTTGCGTTGTATAACTAAACCTGTTTTGGAGTCGGTTTAAGTTGGTTTGCCAGCCGCTTAAGCGGTTGGCATGAAACACGTGTGAAGAGGCAATTGCCTCATTTAACTAATTGTACGCCACCGAGCATGCGCAAAATTTCTGCTTCACGCTCTTTTTTGGTGAGAAGCTTGATGTGGGTGCACGTGCGACCGTCTACTTCTTGTTTTTGGACTGAGAAGTGGGTATCAGCTTTAGAGGCAACTTGAGGGAAGTGGGTGATGCAGATCACCTGTCTCGTTTTTCCCAGTTCAGCAAGTTTTTCTCCGATACTCGTCGCTGTTTTTCCACCGACGTTGGCGTCGATTTCATCAAAGATCATCGTAGGTGTAAGGTTTTTATCGGCGAGCGCAATCTTAATGGCCAAAAACAAGCGGGACAATTCTCCTCCGCTAGAATGCTCTTTGACAAGAGCGGGCTGTTCACCGGGATTGGCTTTTAACCAGAACAGTACGAGATCATCTCCTTCTCGATTGCGCGATTGAGGCCGCAATTCGATCAACACTTCTGCTTTGGACATGTTGAGGGATTGAAGATGAGCAGAAAGGATAGTTTGCAAGGTGGCCGCGCTAGCTCGTCGTTTTGTCGTGAGTTGTTGAGCGAGGTAGGTGGTTTTTTTTTCAGTTGCTTGCCACTGTTTTTCGCACTCTTGCACGTGTTCATTGAGATTTTCAAATTCGGAAAGCTCACTGAGAGTCTTCTGTTTATGTGCATGGATAGCAGTAACGGTCGCTCCATACTTTTTTTTCAGCCGCGAGATAGCGCTAAGACGGGTTTCTAAGTGCTGGAATACGCGGGGATCTTGCTCTAAGTTGGCCTGATAGGAATCGAATTGCGCATGAGCTTCTTGCAGGGAGATGAGGGTTTGTTCGATGAAGGAACAAGGTTCTAGGAGAGCAGGATCGAGTTGGGTCAGAGACTCTGCTACTTTGCGCACACGGTTAAGTTGACCCATCACAGAGGGGTGATTATCGGAAAGGGTGTCCAAGATCTCTTTAAGCTTTTCTCCAATCTCTTGGGAATGAGCTAGCCGCTGGTACTGTTGGAAGAGCTCTTCTTCTTCTCCTTCTTTTAAACCAATTGCATCGATTTCTTGGAGTTGATGACGCAGGAGATCTTCAGATTGTGCAAAATGGGTTTCTTTGCCTTTTAATTCATCCAAACGAGCTTTGAGCTCTTGTTCTTTTTTTAATGAGGCTTGAAAGAGAATAAGATCTTCTTGCAAGGAGCCGAATAGATCGATTAGGTGGCGTTGGTATTCCGATGTGCGCAATAATTGGTTAGCATGCTGTCCAATGAAGTCGATGAGTTCTTGTCCCACTTTTTGTAAAAAGGGGAGGGGAACTAGCTGACAGTTGATGTAGGCGCGGTTTTTCCCCTCGAGAGAGAGCTCTCTTCTAATGATGAGTTCCTCATCCATAGAGAGACCCGCCTCGTTCAAGAGAAGGTGCACTCTGGGAAGCGAGGAGATGTCAAATACAGCTTCTACAATGGCTCGTTCTGTGTGTTGGCGGATCAAGGATGTCTCTGCGCGTGCTCCTAAAGCAAGTCCTATCGCTTCAATGATAGCAGTCTTTCCAGCGCCAGTTTCCCCTGTAACGATATTGAGGTGATTGCCAAATGAGATTTCAGCTTTTTCAACGAGGACAAAATTAGTCAAAGAGAGATGTTTGATCACCTAGAGTCCTCTAATACTTCTTCTCTTGTCTTGAAATGGAGTTTAGCAACCGTCTCTAAAATACCTGGGCCATGTTTGGAAACAAGAGCCTTTCCTGCTGCTGTCACTTGTTTTGATGCCCCTTTAGGAAGAACCAATCCTACTTCATCTCCTAATTTTGCGATCCCTTCAACAAACGCTGCGCGCGCTAAAATGGAAGCTGCGGCTACGACGGGGTCTGATTCCCCTTTATGCCTTTGAGTTAAATGGGTGGAAAGCTTTTTTTGTTTCAACGCATTTTCTACGACATCCTCGCTGGCAAACTGGTCGATGGTGACATCGATGCAACCGGTTTTTTCTACAAGCTCGGCAATTGCTGTGGCGTGGCCCCAAGCTAAAAGGCGATTGAGGTTGCGGAATTTCCCATACAGTTCGTTATATTTTTTAGGAAAAAGACGCACGACAGAGTAGGGACAAATCTTTTGAATTTTGAATTTCAATTCTAAGATGGTCTTATCTGACATCGTTTTACTGTCTTTCACACCGATCTTTAGAAGATCTTTGATCTTAGCTTCGTCAGCATACACGCCGGCAATGCATAGGGGGCCAAAAAAATCCCCTTTCCCCGCTTCATCGATCCCGATATGGGGCTTGAGGTCGACTTTTGCTTCTTGCACTTCAGGATAGGAAAAGGCGAGGGTTCCTAATATCTCGGGTTCAAGATAAAAGTGAATGAAATCTTCCATTCCTTTTCCCTGGACAGTTAATTTGCCCGAAGAGTAAAGAGTACAAGAGATCCCATTCTTTTGCGCTGCGAAGAGTGTATAGGGGGGCGTTGCTAGTTTAAATCCCTGTTCGATAAGGTCGCTGCGCAATTTTTCTGCGAGTTTTAAATCGATGGTGGCGACGAAACAAGATTTTTTATTAGATGTCATAGGCACATTTTTACATTGATTTCGAAAAAAAACAAGATAATATTGGTTGTGGTAAGTGCCAAACTCTGTTTGAGACAGAGGGTGGAATCATTTGGAGGATTATGAGTGAAGAACTCAAACGTGTGGGCGCAGCATTCAAAACGAAACGCAAAGAACTGAATTTTTCTTTAAAGGAAGTAGAAAACTCCACGTCCATTCGCTCTAGTTATCTCGAAGCGATTGAAGAGGGGATGATCGATCAACATATTTCTGGAGTCTATGCGATTGGATTCATGAAGCAATATGCCAATTTTCTCGGTATCGACATCGATAGCATGATTCGAGACAATCCTCAAGCCTTTCGCATGCCCACTGAAAAACACGATTTTTCCTACGGGATTGGGACATTGGAGATGAGAGGCAGCATGGGAGGCGGTGTGAAGTGGTTACCTAATGTTCTTTGGGCAGGAGCTGCGGCTATCCTATTGGTCATTGCATGGTACCTAGCTAAGTTTCTCGGAATTCTATAGCCAGCGCGTAGCTTATGGGGACACCAGCACACACTAATCGCTTGATTCATGAAAAATCACCTTATCTTCTTCAACATGCACATAACCCCGTAGATTGGTATCCATGGGGTCAAGAGGCTTTTGATGTCGCTAAGCAACAGGACAAACCTGTTTTTTTGTCTATTGGCTATGCCACTTGTCATTGGTGTCATGTCATGGAAAGAGAATCGTTTGAAAATGCTGAGATCGCCCAGTTGATGAACGAGGCGTTTGTGAATATCAAAGTCGATCGTGAGGAATTACCCGAAATCGATAGCCTCTACATGGAGTTTGCTCAGGCTTTAATGTCCTCAGCAGGGGGCTGGCCTTTAAATATCATTTTAACTTCTGAAATGAAACCGGTTTTTGCCATGACCTATCTTCCTCCTGTCAATAAGAGAGGATTGATTGGCATGACTCATTTTATCCAGCACATCCGTCAAATTTGGACGAGCAATGATCGTCAACAACTTCTGGATCAAGCGGACAAAATCGTAGAGATCTTTCAAAAAATGCCCAATGCGTCAGGTCAAGAGCTTCCCTCCGTCCAAACTGTCAGGATAGGCAGTGAATTGATGTATGAATTTTCAGACCCTGTGCATGGCGGTGTGAAAGGGGAACCTAAATTCCCTATGAGTTACCAAACTGTTTTTTTATTGGAATACGCGCGTTTAGTAGGGGATAGTCGAGCTCTTTTTTGTGCAGAATTAACCTTAGACAAGATGCAGCGAGGAGGGATTTACGATCATTTGGGAGGAGGATTCTCTCGCTATGCAGTTGATGAGCGATGGATGGTTCCTCATTTTGAAAAAATGCTCTATGATAATGCTCTGATGGCAGAAGCCTATCTCGAAGCGTGGAAATTCACAAAAAAAGAGAGTTATAAAGAAACCTGTCACGCTATCTTGGACTACATTCTGCGTGAAATGACCCATACAGAAGGGGGATTCTTTTCTGCCCAAGATGCCGATTCCGATGGGCATGAAGGGTTATTTTATACATGGATTCCCTCTGAGATACGCGAAGTCTTGGGGACAAAGAATGCTGAACTATTTTGTGCCTTTTACGGCGTAACGGAAGAAGGGAATTTCGAAGGAAGAAGCGTTCTTCATATGCCTCTTTCTGTAGAGGAGTTTGCCGAAGAACACCGCCTTCAACCTGCCGATTTGAAGCTTCAACTAGCTCAATGGCGAGCTGAGTTATTAAAGAAGCGCGCGTTTCGTTCAGCCCCTTTCAAAGATGACAAGATCATCACCTCGTGGAATGCTATGACGATCGGTGTCATGGCCAAAGCGGGAGCATATTTGGATCAAAATAAGTACACGCAAGCTGCGATCCACGCTGTGACATTCATTCAAAAGCATCTTTGGAAAGATGGATATTTATTGCGCCGATGGCGCGATCAAGAAGCGAGGTTCAAGGCAGGGCTAGATGATTATGCTTTCTTAATCAAAGCGCTTTTAACCCTGTTCGATCAAGGTCTTGGTACCTCATGGCTGGAGTGGGCCATTCAACTTACAACACTTCTTGAAAAGGAGTTCAAAGCAGATAAGGGCGCTTTTTACTACAAGCCTGAAGAGCCTTGCCTGCTGCTGAGAAAATGTGAATTTTACGATGGCGCTGAACCTTCTGGAAATGCTGTTCATGCTGAAAATTTGATCCGGTTGTTCCAGATCACCAACCAAGAGAATTATCTCAAACAAGCTGAAGATATCCTTAAGGCAGCTAAATTGTACATGGAAACATACCCACCTGGCGCCTGTTATCATTTAATTGCGCTCAGTCGGTACTTTGATTTGAAAGCTCCCACTCTTGTGATCGCTCTAGATGAAGAGAAGAGTTTAGAAAAGGAGATCAAGGCGGTTTTAGCCTCCCACGCTTGTCTTCATTTACAGCCCGTGTGGAAGGCCATGGATGACAAAGTATTGCCAACTTTGATCATTTCCTTGGTTGATAAAAAACCGGTTGATGGTCAGACTGCGGTTTATGTTTGCCGACAGGACCGTTGCGAAGCTCCTTTGTTGAGCAAGGATGAGATTGTGAAAATGCTCCAACATTTATAACGCGAGGATAAGGATGACTGCAACTCAGGTTGGCGACTATGTGCTGTTAAAAGAAATGGGACCCGGAGCCTTAGGCGTAGCCTATCTCGCTGAACACGCCTTACTCAAACGCCGCTGTGTAGTGAAACTCTTACCTGAAGAGCTCAGCCGACAGCCCGATTTCATCACTCGCTTTGAACAGCAGATTGCCCAACTTTCTCACCTAGATCATCCCCACATTGCCAAGATTCATAATGCCACTACGGCGGATGGATTCTACTGCATCGTCATGGATGCTGTGCTCGATCCTCAAGGGGAGAGTGTATCTCTCGCTCAGTTCATGCAAAAAAAGCACTACGAATTATCAGAAGAAGAGATCTTTCGCATCGCTTCTCAATTAGCGCAAGCTCTCGATTACGCGCATCATGGCAACTCAATGGAAGAACCTCTGGCGCATGGCATGATCAAACTCAACAACATCGCCATGAAAGAAACCAAAGAGGGGATTCATGCTGTTTTTACCGATTTTGGTTTAGCAAAGATGATTGGACCCGCTGCGCTCTTTAGTCGCACGTTTTATCACGTGTCAAAATCCCTAGGTCAAGGGATCGGGATTGACAGTGGACTTGGAGAAGTGGAACAGTACGCGCTCGTAGAGCTAGACAAAGCAGCCAAGCTCAGGCACTCTTTTTGTCAAAACTTTGCCTTCATGGCCCCTGAACAGAAATCGCAGGGCTCGATCCATCCCAAAACAGACATCTACTCATTTGGTGTGCTTCTCTATTACCTACTTCTAGGTGAATTTCCCGAAGGGTATTTTGATTTACCCTCTAAACGATTGGGAGAATTGAAATGGAATTGGGATCTTCTCATTTGCAAATGTCTTCAAACAGATCCTCATAAAAGGCCTGATTTGCTCTCAGATAAACTCGATGAGCTTCTCGTTAAGCCCTCCTCTCAAGCTCGTCAGCAATTGCAAAGAATGCGTCAGGTAGCCGAAGAAGCTAAACCTCTTTTAAAACCTCAGGAAATTGTGCGTCCTTCCTTTGATGCAGATCCTGGTGCCGTTTTTCAAATTGACACGGCAGTTGCTCCTTATAAGCCCAAAATCCAAGAGCACCGCGAGATCGAGCCTCTCTTAAATGAGATGGTCGTGATCCCAGCCAATACCTACTATCGAGGCAGCAACCATGGAGGGCGCGATGAAATGCCCCGACATACCATTTATCTTTCCTCATTTGCTCTCGATATCCATCCGGTGACCAACGAACAGTTTGTCCGCTTTTTAGAGGCGATGGGGGGAGAGAAGGATGTTAACAATAACGACATCATCCGCCTGCGCGAAGCGCGTATCAAACGCAGTGGAGGAAGCCTGGTGATTGAATCGGGTTATACTAAGCATCCCGTTGTAGGAGTCACTTGGTATGGTGCTGTGGCTTATACCAAATGGATCGGTAAACGATTGCCCACGGAAGCTGAGTGGGAAGTTGCTGCGTACGGAGGATCTGAAGATCACATCTTCCCCACAGGAGCTAACATTGAACGCGCCCAAGCTAATTACTTTAGTTCTGATACCACGCCTGTGATGAGTTATCCACCTAATGCCTATGGTTTGTATGATCTAGGGGGTAATGTTTACGAGTGGTGCCAGGACTGGTACGACTACCATTACTACGATATCTCAGTCCAAGAGCCCAATCATCCCAAAGGGCCTCATCAAGGGGTATACCGCGTACTGCGCGGTGGATGCTGGAAAAGCTCAAAAGAAGACATGCGTTGCGCTCATCGACACCGCAATAATCCCGGTGTCATGAATGGCACATATGGATTCCGCTGCGCTGCTGACGTAATTGTCGATGCTTGATCTAAATTGCCTCTAACAACAATCATTCAACCTTGGGTTGATCTTGCAGAATAAGTAGGAAGAACTCGATTCTTGATCACCTCGATCACAGCAAGCCTAAAACGTGATGGATCATCGAAACGATGTAATTCTCCCCATTTCTCGCCCCCTTTTGGGTGAGGGGCTAGTTGATAAACTTGGCCGAAAATAGCATTCCTTGTCTCTTCCGGTAACTCATTTAACAAATGATCGATTTGCTGATTCGTGGCATTCGATTGATTGATGAGATCAAGTAAGGGATCAATCGATAGTTCTTTAAAAAGACCTGGACGTGACATATTCAAAATAGCAAGAGCTTGCGCTAATCTCAGACGATGCAAATCAAAATAACGATTGTTTTCACCCCATTTATCACCGCCTTTTGGCTGTGAAGCCAACATATAGATGTAATAATCCATTCTATCTCTGAATGCGACGTCTTTAAATTCGATCGGAATTAGGTTCGCCTTAAATGCTTTTTCAGCATCAAAGGAAATCCCCGAACAACCTAGATTAAGTGAGCTTAAGAGTGTGAGTTTTGATAGATGGGCAAGGCCGGTATCTCTGATGTTATAGCAGTAGCTTAGATCAAGTGAGGTTAGAGATGTGAGTTTTGGTAGATGGGCAAGGCTAGAATCTGTGATGCCATAGCACCATTGTAGATCAAGTGCGCTTAAGAGTGTGAGAGTTGCTAGATGGGCAAGGCCAGCATCTGTGATGTTTTCGCAGTGGCTTAGATTAAGTGAGCTTAAGAGTGTGAGAGTTGCTAGATGGGCAAGGCCAGCATCTGTGATGTTTTCGCAGTGGCTTAGATTAAGTGAGCTTAAGAGTGTGAGTTTTGATAGATGGGCAAGACCAGCATCTGTGATGTTCTTGCAGCAGCCTAGATAAAGTGAGGTTAGGGATGTGAGAGATGATAGATGGGCAAGGCTAGCATCTGTGATGCCATAGCACTGTTTTAGATTAAGTGAGGTTAGAGATGTGAGAGATGATAGATGGGCAAGGCTAGAATCTGTGATGCCATAGCACCATTGTAGATCAAGTGAGCTTAAGAGTGGGAGAGTTGCTAGATGGGCAAGGCTAGCATCTGTGATGTTTCGGTACTCTGTTAGATTAAGTGAGGTTAGAGATGTGAGTTTTGATAGATGGGCAAGGCCAGCATCTGTGATGCCATAGCACTGTTTTAGATCAAGTGAGGTTAGAGATGTGAGGTTTGATAGATGGGCAAGGCCAGCATCTGTGATGTTTTTGCAGTGGCTTAGATTAAGTGAGGTTAGAGATGTGAGAGATGATAGATGGGCAAGGCCAGCATCTGTGATGTTTTGGCACCATTGTAGATCAAGTGAGGTTAGAGATGTGAGTTTTGATAGATGGGCAAGGCCAGCATCTGTGATGTTTTTGCAGTAGCTTAGAGTAAATGGGCTTAGATTAAGTGAGGTTAGAGATGTGAGAGATGATAGATGGGCAAGGCCAGCATCTGTGATGTTTCGGTAATCTGTTAGATTAAGTGAGGTTAGAGATATGAGAGATGATAGATGGGCAAGGCCAGCATCCGTGATGTTCTTGCAACTAGACAGATTGATAGATGAAATGCGACTGCCACTTGCTTTATCAAGAATGATTTTAAGATCACTATCCGATAAATTGGGCAGTCCAGAAAGATCTAGACAGCCGTCGTTGACGAGAGATAGGTTACGCCAAGCTTTGCATACATGATGGACGCGAATTATTTGTTTAGCAGGAAGGAAGCTTAATATACGTCCGAAAACGGCGCTAGGGATAGCCTGTATGCCAGGCGTTGAGTCTTTAGGTGTAGTTTGTGAAGGGGTAGATGAAGGGGCCAGTACAGGCGCTGGCTGTGCTGTCGGTTGTAAAGTTAATGGAACTAAAGATAATGACATTGTTAAATTTCCTAATTTTTTATTTTAATAATTCATATTTTATCTATAAACTAATTTTATTTCAATAAATAAAATGTTATTTTGACATTTCCGTTTAACGTTAACGTAAATAAAATATTATTTATTACAACTCTTTGCGTTAAAAAAAAACAATGCAACAATCTCAACTTTTTAAATAAAATATTTTATTGAAAATATGTTTTATGCTTTTGATGTTTATTATTTTTTTTAATAAAAAAACAACAAATCCATATAGAAATAAAAAACTATTCAGTTAGAATACCCGCTGTTTGTTTTTAAAATGATCAACATGGATATAAATTATGAGCAGTCCTTTATCAGCAGTTTCTTCAGTTAAACCTTCAGAAATTTCTACGCCCCTTCGAAGTTATTCAACTTTGGATAAATCCTTTCTTACACGTATCCAAGGATTTCTTACAGAAAAAGAAGCTAGTGTACTCCCCTCTGTATGCCGGGGTTGGAAAACTCAATTGCATGGATCAAAACCTCAATTGCAAGAACCTTTACCCAAATTCGTTAATTTAAGTGATCCAGCGGTTCTTAAAACCTATCTTGATGAAGGCTCTCGAACAAAAAGAGGGGGACAGTCAGCGATGGAGATAGTGGGTCGGGTTTATGAGGCTAGACATCGAGCGGTCGCGGAGACAACCAAATATGGACTAGTTTTCCCTATGAATCCTGAAGTGATGGCTCATGTGATGAAGCAAGTTAAAGGCAAAACAGTGTTAGAAGTTGGAGGTGCTAGCGGAGAGCATTCCATTCTTATGGCATTTGCCGGAGCAAAACAAGTTTTTGTCAACGATCTAGAGTCTGAAGAAATGGAGATGTTTGAGAAATTGCGAAGAAAGATTCCTTCTCAGATAGGGCAAAAATTAGTTTCTATGCCGGGGGATTGTCTAAAGTTAGTGGAGAAGAACCCGGAACTGGCTAAGAAAATGGATGTGATATTGGGCAGAAATTTGCTACACTTCTTCAACAAACAGCAACAAGAAGAATTTTTTAAACTCATTAAGCAACTGCTTGCCCCAGGTGGACAAGCTATTTTTGTAGTCAACTCAGTTTATTCTCACAGGGATCGAGAAGCCTTTGAAAAGAATTCCAATTCTGTCTGTTTTTCTACGATCAATGTAAGCTTAAATGAGGGGCAGAAACCTATCTCTACTCTTTATGTCAGTGTTTCTCCTTGTAAAGAACCCGTAGATACGGATGAGTTACTTACGTTCAAAGCTTTCCATCTCTATACAAGAAGGAAGGTCGGGCAGAAAGGGGATAAATGGGAAGTCGATAACAATGCATTCCAAGCCATTGATGCCGTTCACCGGCCTAAAATTCAAGAAGGAGTTAAGAAGGTGAAAGAGGTTATGCGTAATATCTATGCGGGAAGCATCAGAGTGGTTTTGAATACCGCTAAACTTTATTGTAAAGATACTTTGAAAGAACTTTTTGAAAGTCAAGGATTTACTGTTCAGTCGACATTTGTCGAAGGCGGAGATGGACATGTATTATCCGATAGCCAAGATCTCTTTGAGGAAGGGCGACTAGTGGGAATCATTGTCACCCTCTAGTTCAAATTGGATAGCTTTTCCCTTTGAGTCAGTTTCTGATTCTTGCAGTTAAAAACAGGCATTGAGATAATGCCTGTTTATTGAGGCAATTGCAAACTCCACGCCACAGCAAAATCGCCCTTTTGAGCCATTTTGCTGGGTCGCGGAGTTTTGCAATTGCCTCTATTATTAAGGGGATTCGAAATGAAGCTGCTACTTTCTAAGCCACGGGGATTTTGTGCTGGTGTCGATCGCGCTATTGAAACGGTTGAAAAAGCGATTGCGTTATGGGGAGCTCCCATCTATGTCAAACATGAAATTGTTCATAACAAGCACGTTGTAGAGGATCTAAGGCGCAAAGGGGCGATTTTCATCGAGGATCTCGATGAAGTGCCTTTGAATGCTCGCTTGATCTATTCAGCGCATGGGGTTTCTCCCGCTGTGAGGGAAAAGGCAAAGATAAGAAATTTGATCGAGATCGATGCGACATGCGGTCTTGTAACAAAAGTTCATTCGGCAGTCAAGCGCTATGCAAAAAAAGGTTATCAGATTATTTTGATCGGTCATCGCAACCATGTGGAAATCATCGGGACTGCAGGTGAGGCTCCTGAGTTGACGACCATCGTTGAAAATGTCAATGATGTTGAAAAACTCAACTATCCCATGGATCAGAAGCTCTTTTATACCACTCAGACGACACTCAGCTTAGATGATGTGAGGGAAATAACAGACGCCTTAATTAAGAAATACCCTCATGTCGAAACGCTTCCTAGCTCTTCGATTTGTTATGCAACGACAAACCGCCAAATGGCCTTGCGTCAAATTACCGATGAAGCGCAGCTTGTCCTCGTGGTAGGGGACCCTAAAAGTTCCAACTCTAATCGTTTACGCGAAGTGGCTGAGGTAAGGGGAGTTCCTTCTTACTTAATCAATAGTGAACATGAAATTTCTCAAGAATGGTTGAAGGGTGTGCAAGCTATTGGGATGACAGCTGGTGCTTCGACTCCAGAAGATGTCGTTCAGCGTTGCATCGAGCGATTAAAGCTCTTAGGTGTTAAAGAAGTGGAAGAGGTGGTTTATACAGTTGAGGATGTCGTATTCCAGTTGCCTCAACAAGTGCTGACGGTAGTCAATGCATCATGAGTTTTTAACCTCGATAGGACAATCTCATCTTAATAGCTGTCATCCTCAAGAGATTCAGGCGTTGATGCAAAGCTGGGAGGGAGGACCTCTTGTTCAAGGCATGAAGATCACTTATTCTCCCTTAAGTGATTGCGAGCATCATGGAATTGAAGCAGATCGTGAGCTCGGTGAAAAGTGGCTCATCGCAGGTCGTGTGGGGTGCTTGATCTTGGCCGCAGGGTTGGGATCGCGTTTGGGTTTTGATGGACCTAAAGGATGTTTTCCAGTTTCAGTAGTTGAAAAAAAGACTCTATATCAATTGCTCTTTGAGAGAATTGGTGCGATTCAAAAAAAATGGAAGTGTCAAGTTCCTGTCCTCATCCTGGTTTCTTCCACTCATCAACAAGTGACACAGCAATTTCTCGAAGCGCATCACTATTTTGGGTTGAATGGATCCCAAATCACTTTTGTTGTGCAACGCAATTATCCCTACTTTGATGATGAGGGAAAGATCTTACTTGATACAAACGGGAAAATGCTGACAGCTCCCAACGGTAATGGGGGGGCCTTAGAAGTAATTGCTCCTGTTTTAGATCAATGGAGAAAGAAAGGGATTGAGTGCCTACACATCATTCCGATTGATAATCCTCTGGTGGATCCTTGCGATCCTTACATGACGGGATTACTAGAACGGCGTCAAGCCGATGTGGTTGTCAAGGCGATTGAGAGGAATGATCCTCATGAACATGTCGGAGTGCTTGTTAAACAAGAACAGAGAATTCATGTTGTCGACTACATGGAAATCGAAGCGAGTTCCTCGTCTTACAGCTTGGGTAATGCAGGACATTATGCTGTGCGTTTACAGTTTCTGTTGCAACTTTCCAGCCCTTTATCTTTACATTGGATAAAAAAGAAGGTGAAAAAGGGGGGGAGAAAAGTGGTTGTTTGGAAAGGGGAGAAGTTCATCTTTGATCTTCTTGCTATGACAGATCGAGCATGTGCTATCTGTTATCCTCGTGCGTTGTGCTTTGCTCCTCTTAAATCTTTGAAAGGAACGCATGGAGTCGCCGCCTTGCGTCGAGCGCTTGTGCAGAGGGATCAAATGACATTTGAAGCGATAACCGGTTATAAAGTTCGGAAAAAGCGGTTTGAGTTGTCCGCGGAATTTCTCCATCCGACAGCAGAGCTATTCACGACCTGGAAAGGAAAAGTGTTGCCCTCACAATCTTATATTAAATAGAAGGCTATTTATGAATATCATCTCCTTATTAAACACGGTTGATCAGTGGCTTTGGGGTTATATCCTCATTTTTTTACTTGTTGGTGTAGGTCTCTATTTAACCGTAAGACTTAAGGGTATGCAATTTCGCTACTTTGGCTATTCCTTAAAACTGGCTTTTACAAGAAAAGATGAAGAGGCTCAAGGCGATATTAGTCAATTCCAATCGCTCATGACAGCGATGGCTGCTACAATGGGGATAGGAAGCATCGCCGGCGTTTCCACAGCGATAGTAGCAGGTGGTTTTGGAGCCATTTTTTGGATGTGGGTGATTGCGCTTGTGGGGATGGTGACGAAATTTGCAGAAGCTTTAATGGCTGTAAAGTACCGGATGACTGATCCTAAAGGTCAGATGTGTGGTGGGCCTATGTACTACATTGCGCATGGCTTGAAATGGAAGTGGCTAGCCGTTCTATTTGCTGTGTGCGGCAGTTTATCCGCTTTTGCAGGGGGTAACCTCATCCAGGCCAATTCGATTGCTCTTGCGATTCAAGACATGGTGCATCTCGACCCCATGTGGACAGGGCTTTTCTTCATGTTGATCACGGGAGTGGTCTTGTTAGGTGGAATCAAGAGCATCGGTAAGCTCAGTAGCTATCTCGTACCAATCATGGCTTTACTTTACATCTCTGGGGGAGTATGGATTTTGCTCTACCATTTCGATCGGATTCCTCAAGCTTTCTATTCCATCATTCATTCTGCCTTCAATGGGCAAGCGGCTCTAGGCGGATTTCTCGGCGCCTCTGTCATGGTAGCTATCCAATTTGGCGTAGCGCGCGGAGTTTCCTCTAATGAGGCAGGATTAGGCAGTGCCCCGATTGCTTCAGCTGCTGCAAAGACCGATGTTCCAGGGCGCCAAGCGATGATCTCCATGAGTGGTGTTTTCTTATCTAGCTTTGTTGTGTGCACAATGACAGCGCTTGTGATTTACGTAACCGGTGTGCTCGGTATGACAGGTTCTGATGGCAAGATTTTAAATGGATCGTTGCTCGTGATGGAAGCGTTTCAATCAGTTATTCCAGGAGGAAATCTGGTCGTCGCCCTTGCTTTAGTTCTTTTTGGCTATACCACGATCGTGGGATGGGCCTATTACGGGGAGAAATGCATTGAGTTTTTAGCAGGAGAGAGGTTCATTAGAGTTTATCGTATCCTGTTCACACTATTTGTTTTCTTGGGAGCGATCTTGAGTTTTGAGATTGTGTGGCCTTTGGCAGATATCATGAATGGTCTCATGGCGCTTCCCAACTTGATTGGACTGATTGGTCTCTCTTCGATCATTGCTGTTGAGGCAGAGGGATTCTTCGATCTCTTAGACAAAGAGAAAAGACAAAAACAATCAATGCAGTTATATTGACCAGAAGCTTATTACTTTAAGCAAAAAAAATAGAGCCATTGAGATGATCATGTTACACACGGTTAAGAAGGTTCAATATTTGGAAGAATACAAGATCAAATTGAGTTTTGATGATAAAAGTGTCAAAATTGTCGATCTGGAAAAAATGCTAAAGAATGCTAAACACATGTTTCTTCCATTGAAGGATATGGATTATTTCAAACAGGTGAAATGCGATGGCACAACCATTATTTGGCCAAATGGTGTGGATCTGTGCCCAGATGTACTTTACAAACTGGGCAAAAGTGTTAAACAACCCATTCGCAAATCAAACAAAACAGCAATCTCTTCAGGCCGCAGAAGAAAGTCTAGAGTGAAGGCTTGAGTAAGGAATTAAGCTCTGCGGCGAAAATTATTTATCATGCATATCTCGCTAATCATGTTTCTTGATTACTCAAAAAACTTTACATCAGTTTGAGCTTGTCGATGATCTCGTTCAAGCTATTTTCTGCTTGAGTCAGCGATTGTTTCAATTTATCCACGAGCTGTGAAGGAGCTTTGGCTAAGAACTCTTCGTTCCCGAGTTGGGTGCGGAGTTGGTTCTGTTGAGCGATGAGTTTGTCTTTTTCTTTGACCAAACGCACTTGTTCTTTTTCTTTAAATGCTTGGGGTAAAGGAATGATCAACTTAATCGATCCGATTAGCGTGCTTGCGCTGAAGGGTATAGGCTGTTCTGCGTCTACAAACGAGACTGTTTGAGTGCGCACGAGTGCTTGGATGATGGCGAGATTCTGCTCAATGGTATGTCTTTGCGGATCTGTGGGGGAAGAGACAAAGATTAAATCGGTAGGCGAGCCAGGTGGCATCTGCATTTCAGCGCGGATGTTGCGGATCGCGTGAACGACTTGATCAAGGTAGGCAAAGGTAGTTTCAATCGTTGAGTCTATATCCGATTCTCGGATCACTTGAGGATAAGGGGAAACCATGCAGGCAGGTTGACTGAAGGCTTGAAGGGTTTCCTTGGTATAGGGATCAGTTGATGGACGGGGTTGGATAGAGAATTTTCCTTTAAGTATCTGGAATAATTCTTCTGTGATGAAAGGTGCCATGGGATGCATTAAGCGAATGGCTGAACTTAATACAATTGTTAAGATTTTTTGTTTATTCTCACGCTGTGCGGCTGTGCCCGCTTTTCCGAAGAGAACTGGTTTGACCAACTCGACATAGTAAGCGCAAAATTCCTTCCAGAAGAAGTCATAAGAGGTTGCGGCGGCTTTATCAAAGGCATAAGTGGTGAGATGGTGGTTCACATCGCGTACTGTTTTATTGAGAAGGGAAAGGATCCAGCGATCTTCAAGGGTCAGGACAGAGTCGTCAATCCCGGCAGCAAAGCACTCAGGAGTTAAATCCTCAATGTTGGCAAAGACGAAACGCGCTCCATTCCACACTTTATTGGCAAAATTTTTAAATTCTTCAAAGCGGCGGCGGTCGAGATCGATCTGACGGGCATGGGTGGCGCTAGAGCATAGTCCCATTCTCATGGCGTCTGTTCCGTAAGTCTCGATGATTTCAAGTGGGTCGATCACATTGCCTTTCGATTTTGACATCTTTTCCCATTTGGAATGGACGTCGGGAGGTATAGCTTGACCTAGATCGTAGGGAAGAGATTCTTTGGAAGAAAGGTAGGAAATCGACCCATCTTTATTATGGCGCCAGTAGGATTTTCCATAGATCAATCCATGGAGAAATACTTCGGGAAAGGGTGGTTGATCAAGCGCAAATTGTCCCATGAGGATCATCCGAGCGACCCAGAAAAACAGGATATCATGACCTGTGACGAGAACTGAATTGGGATAGAATTTCTTTAAGTCAGGTGTCTCGTCGGGCCAACCTAAGGTGCTAAAAGGCCATAGGGCAGAAGAAAACCAGGTGTCTAACACATCTTCGTCTTGTTCCCATTGCTCAGGAGAGGCGCTCACCTCAGAAGGGAGATCTTCCCCATCATAGCAGATCATCACAGAAGGATCGTCTTTGCGGTACCAAATGGGTATCCGATGCCCCCACCATAATTGGCGGGAGATGCACCAATCGCGCAAGTTGTCGATCCAATGGAAATACGTACTCTCCCAACTTGAGGGGATGAGTTTAACATTGCCGTCTTCAACGACCGAACGCAAGGATTTTTTGAAATCTCCCATGCGCACAAACCATTGCTTGGAGAGATAGGGCTCGATCACAGCCTTGGAGCGGTAGGAGATGCCGACGCGGTGTTGATGGGGATCAATTTTGGCAACTAGTCCAAGATCTAACATCTCTTTCACTACAGCCATGCGCGCTTCTTCGGTAGTCAATCCACTAAATTTTCCCCCATTTTCGTTGATTTTTCCGTCGGGGGTCAGGATGTTGATCATAGGAAGGTCATGGCGCAAAGCCATCTCATAATCGTTAGGATCATGAGCTGGAGTGATCTTGACGACACCTGTTCCAAATGTCGCATCGACTAGCCGATCGGCGATGATGGGAATGGAGCGATTCATTAAGGGAAGAAGTGCGCGTCCGCCGATGAGGGCATGGTAGCGTTCATCGTTAGGAGAAACGGCTAGTGCTGTGTCGCCGAGCATGGTTTCAGGACGAGTCGTAGCGATTGTGATGAATTCATGTGAGCCTTCGATGGGATAGCGGAAGTACCATAGATGAGAACTCTTTTCTTCGTATTCCACTTCATCATCTGCTAAGGCTGTTTGTGTGACGGGATCCCAGTTCACGAGGTAGTCACCTCGGTAAATCAGGTTATTGTCATACATTTTTTTAAAGAGAGTGCGTACGCCGCAGTTGCGCTGAGGGTCCATGGTGAACGCGAGTCGCGACCAATCGCAAGAGCTTCCTAATTTTTTGAGCTGGCTGAGAATCGTGTTTTGACTCTCTTCTTTCCAGGCCCAAACGTGGGTTAAGAATTCCTCGCGAGAAAAGTCTTTACGTCTCTTCCCTGTCTTTTTCATGAGCTGACGTTCGACAACGGTTTGTGTCGCGATCCCCGCATGGTCAGTTCCTGGAACCCAGAGAGCTTCAAAGCCCGACATTCGTTTCCAACGGATCAACACGTCTTGTAAGGTGCTGACGAGGGCATGACCCATGTGTAAGACCCCTGTCACGTTGGGTGGGGGCATGACGATGCAATAAGGGGGCTTTTTGGATTGTTCGTTGGCGTGAAAAAGGTGATTGTTTTCCCAAAATTGGTACCATTTTTCTTCAACGAGTTTCGGGTCGTAGCTTTTAGATAGTTGTTCGCTCATGTGATTTACACTGTTAGTAATCAACAAGTGTACCATGGCTCTAATGAAAATGGCAAACGAGGTTTTAGATTTTTTTTAGGTTTTTAAGGAAAAGCGCCGTACATAAAACACCATCGATAAGATTTCCTGAAGCGATCTCATCGAGCAGCTCTTGTTCTGTTTTTAACTCGACTTGAATCAACTCGAAGTCTTCTTTGGCAGGAGGCTGGATGAGCTCCACATCTTTGGCATAGATGTAAAAAATTTGTTGGTTGGTGACGGCTGGAAAAGGGTGAATAGCTCCTAAAAGGGAAAATTCTCCGTTGCCATAGCCTGTTTCTTCCAGCAGTTCTCGCTTGGCAGCCTCAAGAGGTGATTCTCCTGTATCAATTCTTCCTCCTGGACAACCTAGAAGCCATAAGCCTGTGGGATGGCGGTATTCACGGATGATGACAAATCGATCTTCTTTAGTTTTGGCAAGGATGACTGCAGCATGGACATTGATGTAGACGACGTAATACGATTGTTTGAGACCAGAGGCAAGCTTTAGTTGATCGACGCGTACATCAAAAAAGCCGTGCATGGCAATTTCACTGCTAATGACTTCAGGAAGGGGAGTAGACACGCTTTAGTTCTCGTTTTAGCTGGTTGAAATAGTATTTAGCTTGTAGGGGTTCATCAGCGCAATGATAAAATAGATGCAACTGGCGAAAAAGTTGGATCTTTTCCCAAGGAAAAGCAGATTGTCCCCATCCTTTTTTTTCGTGAATTTTACCGCGCAAATAAAAGCTGAGGAGCATGGTGGTTGGTGGATGGGGGATATCCATGACAGCTGAAAAGTGGGAGAGGGCGATCTCTTCTCCTTCTGTTTGACGTAGCCAACATCCCATCAAAGGATACAGAGGAGAGTATTCGTTGGTGAGGGTTTCAGCGGGATACTGCTCCAAGATCGCTTGCGCTTTGGTCCATTGTTTATTGAGAAGCAGTGTCCAAAGAGTAAGAACGTGGTAATGAAGATCTTCCTGTTCTCCTAGCTGAGATAACAATTTAAGAGAGGCATCACCCTGCATGAGTTGTGACTCAATGAGAGAATAGGCGCAGTGCAAGGCAAAAGGGGTTGTCGGTGCATGAATCTGCTGGGAAAGGAGTTGTTGCAAAGGTTTTAATTCGGAACATAGATGCGCATAGCGTTCGACTTCCTGATGTTGTCCCAACATGTACAAAGCTAGAAACGCATTGTTAATCAAAGTGGGCGAGGTGGCTTTTTCTAAGATTTCAAGGATGGTCATCGGTTTATTGAGTAAAAATGCCAAGTGAAGATGGAGTTGATGATCAGAAGAATCGGGGAGGAAAAAGGGGAGTGGTTCTAAGTGGCGTTTGAGACTTTCGAGTAAACGAGCGTTGTCTTGGAGGGTGAACATGTGAGGGAGATGTCGAAGTGCAAGAAGGAGAAAATGAAAAGCGGCAATCCGATCTCGATTGGAAGCTTCGTGAATGCGGAAGGTGATGTGCTCCACGATTAGTTTTTTCAAAGGATGCTTGGGATACTTTCTCAAAGCGAGCTCAAGGCATTTGAGTTCTTCTTCGGTTTCGCGTGTCGCTTTATAGACGAGGGATTTACCTAATAGCTCAAGTGGTGCGCCTAATGTGAATCTCAACTTGCTAAATTCATCTAAGGCTAGGTTGTAGAGATTCTCCCGCTCTTGCTTATGTTTAGAGGAGGTTCCTTGTTGCAGTAAGGTGATTCCCGCTCGAAATAGAGCTTCCCTTCCTTCTGTTCTTCCCGCAAAGGAAGAGGCAATACGTCGATATTCACTCAGCGCTTTAGTGTAGTTTTTATTGGCGAGAAAGGTGTCTGGGATAGCGATGCAATTGATCATGGCGTTTTGGCTACCGACAGAGACCTTAAGAGGTTCTAAGGCAAAGTCAGCATCGCGATACAAGATTCCTAAGTGGGTTCCGATCATAGGCACATGACTGATGTAATGGCATCGCAAGACTTGATCAAAGTAGAAATAGACATGATTGTTGATCAGCTCTATCGAGAGTTGGTGCCATTGTTCCGGCTTTAAGCAAAGATCGGGAATGGACATCACCTCAACATCCCATTGAAACAGGCGCAGTCCTGGTTCTTTTTCACTTCCTATCCACAAAAAGTAGCCTTCATCGATCAATCCTTTGCGCAGCGACGCTTCAGGAACTGCTAAGACAATTCCGATCCCTAATCCTTTATCGTTTACCTTGATTTGCGTGTCGAGTTTGATATTTCCTGTGAAGGAGTGTTTCGACAGCATCAAACTGACCCATTCCAATAAATCAGGAGAGCGGGTAATTGCCATGTGTTTTGCTAAGACAATGTTCTCTTGGAATTCCCAGTCATTCTTGTGGTGAATATCCAGTTGAGCAGAGGGGATCCATTCAGGCCTTCCTTCGAGATAGCTATTGACCTCGGCGATCATCTCATCCACGCTCTGAAAACGATCTTCGGCTTTAAAATTTAAGCATCGTTTTGCGATGTCAGCTAAGTGATCGGGGATATCTCGGTAAGGAGCTCTTTCTACGGGATCGATCAACCGTTCAAGGTGTACGGTCCGTTTGGAATGCTGAGCCGACTTGCGATAAAAAGGAGCGTGCAAGGTTAGCATCTGGTAAAGCATGACGCCGAGAGCATAAATATCTGTTTGAGTAGTGGAAGGGTGCCCTAAAATTCGCTCAGGAGAGAGGTAATGCAGCGTGCCTGGCACTTTACCGGGCTTGGTCAAGTTAATAGAAAAGGAAGTGTCGTCGATTTCTTCCTCTTGTGCCGGTTCACCAATGAGCTCTGCTAAGCCCCAATCAAAGAGAAGCACCTCACCATAGGTTCCGATGATGATGTTCTCGGGTTTGAGATCGCGATGTAAAATTCCTTTTGAATGGGCATAGGCAATCGCCTGGCAGACTTTTAAAAAAATGCTGGCTAAGGAGGGGATCGAGGCACCGATCGGGTGCTGGATCTCACCTTCTTTTTCTTCATCTAAAGAGGTCTTCAAGATTTGTTTGAGTGTTTCCCCTTGCACATAGGGCATGGTATAAAAGACATCGTTGGTTTCACGATGAATCGAGTAAATAGGGATGATGGAAGGGTGAGAGAGTTGGGCCGCTACAAGAGCTTCGCGCAAAAAACGCTTTTGAAGGGAGGGATTATGACTCAGTTCTTTGCGTATTTGCTTTAAGGCTATCTGCCGTTTACAGATGGGATCATAAGCCAAGAACACTTCTCCCATGCCACCCGTTCCTAAAGTGCGTTGGATGAGGTATTGGCCGATGTGGTGATGTAGGGGAGGTGTGTTTTCTTGCATGTTCCTTTTTCCAATGATCTCACTTTGATTTCATAATGCTCGATTATTATCAAGATGTTTAACCCAGGACTCGACGAGACCATTGCATAACTCGGGACACCGTTAAAAATGGCTATTTTGCGATCTTTCGATTTTCGCTCGCCCCCTATGGGGCGTCCCGCATATGCGGGCTCGCTCCAAATCGAAATCTCATCAAAATATCCTATTTTTTCCGGTATCCGGAGATTATGCAACGGTCTCGTTGAGTGAGAATTGTTAAGAAACATTTAAGTTTGATTAAAATCATGGTATGCCTATTCTGGTTGTCAAAATTTTCACCTCATAGGAGATGTGTATGCCTCTTTCACCTTTGTCGCAGACTCACCGACCATCCAGTGTTCAATCTCATCCTATCTCTACCCATACACTACATCGACGAGGTTTGGCAGAACGGACTGACTCCATGGTCATGATCCAAAGCGTTGGTCCTCAACAATCCTGGTTAAGTTGGATTGGTTCCATTCCAAGTAATATTGCACATTTCATCAAGGAAAGAGTTTTTCTTGATAGTATCCTATGGGTACGCTCTTTTATATCGGTTGTCCGCGATGCCAATCCTCAATTAGTACGCAAGCGTGTTCAAGAAGTGAATCTGTTTCGTGGAGTCATGGAAGCTTCTGGGACATCGCGGGATCAAAGGGAGACAGTTCAGACTAATTTCAATAGACTTCGCGGTGGGACTAAGGATTTATTTCAAAGGATTACCGGGGATGTCATGATAAAATATGTCAATGCCACTTCTGCTGAAGAGATCCAAGAAACAAAAGCTAGGCTAGTTAGAGAGTGTCAATCTTTCATATCAGCACAAAATGGTCTCTTAGGCATGTCGACTTTCATGGCGCTTATCCGAGGCAAAACAAGTACAAACCCAGCTCCGCTATCGGCGGAACCTATTCCTGCTTCAACATCTGATCCAGCACCTGCTCCAACAGCAGCTGATTCGATTCTTTTAAGTGCAGTAGGAGCAGAAGAGCGAGCCAGAACCAAGCAAATGGACGCGCTCGCCCTTATTTTACCTGACGCACATCAATTGAAAACGGATAATCTCTGTTCAGTGACATATGATATGTTATCTGCTCCCGTTTATCATACTCATCAAAGAATACATCGCAATCAACAGGAGCATATAGTTAGGATTGCCACTACAAATACCTATGCTGCGCGGCCTGTTTGTCCTGCTTGTAGGAATCCCATTGAAGAAAGTGGATTGCGTTTTGATGTTGCGTTCCAAAAAGAACTCTTTCAGAAAGCAGCAGAAGCCGTCGTTGCGATGACAGATGCTGCGATTACAACTCAATTAACCGAGGTTTTGGCAAATTGGCAAACTCCGGCAGGTGGTAGCATGACAGCAGTTGCAGCCAAAAACAAATTAAGCACAGCTATACAAGATCTTCCAGAACATGTTACGGTCAATGGAGCTCAAAAAGAAATCCGCTCTAGAGTTTTAGCTCGTTTTACAGCTTTACCTTAATTGCCTCCTAAGGCGCAAAATTCCCACTTTGCGCCTTGTGTGAAAATACTCAAAATGGGCAATCTTAAGGACTATCACTCATTTGGGAAATTTTAATGACTCGCAGGAAAATTGTTTTAACAGGTGATCGTCCCACTGGACCACTCCATCTCGGACATTTCGTCGGTTCTTTAAAAAATCGGGTTGAACTGCAACACACATGTGATCAGTTTGTAATGATCGCCGATGTTCAAGCTTTAACTGATCATGCTGAAGTTCCCGAAAAGGTGAGAGAGAATGTCTTGCAAGTAGCGTTGGACTACCTAGCTGTCGGCATTGATCCTACTAAATCCACAGTATTTATCCAGTCCCTCATCCCCGCTCTTTTCGAACTCACGATATATTATCTCAATCTGATCACGTGGAATCGACTCAAGCATAATCCCACTGTCAAGCAAGAAATCATTCAGAAAGGGTTTGGGGAGAGCGTTCCGGCTGGATTCATGGTGTATCCAGTCAGTCAAGCTGCGGATATCACAGCCTTCAAAGCAGATCTAGTTCCTGTCGGTGAAGATCAGTTGCCGATGATTGAGCAGACCAATGAGATTGTACGACATTTCAACCGCATTTATAAAGCCCCTGTGTTAGTGGAATGTCAGGCTCTCATCCCGAAAATTGCCCGCCTTCCAGGCACAGATGGGCAAGCTAAAATGGGTAAGTCCTTAGGAAATTGTATCTATTTGTCCGATAGCGCCGATGTCGTGGCTAAAAAGGTCAAGGGCATGTACACCGATCCCAATCACTTGCGCGTGGAAGATCCTGGAAAAGTCGAAGGAAATCCCGTCTTTACTTACCTGGATGCCTTTGATACGGATACAGCAGTTATCCAAGAGCTAAAAGACCATTACTCACGAGGTGGCTTGGGGGATTCTGTTGTGAAAAAAAGACTCAACGAGGTCCTACAAGCTTTCTTAGAACCTATCCGTCAGCGGCGTGAGGAGTACGCACGTGATCCTGCAGCGGTATTATCTATCCTACGTCAGGGTACAGAGAAAGCCAACCAGCGTGCACATCAAACGCTCATGGAAGTCCGGCAAGCGATGCACCTGAATTACTGACAGTGAAAGTTCAAGTATTGGGAAATATGATTTATCAGGTTTGATTTGACGCAAGTTGCAATTTTTTTATCACAGAGCTAGAAGCAAAAAGCAAAGACACAAAAAGTTTTACAAGATATTAAAAAATTGAAAAATAGTTTTTGTTAATTCTCCTTATTGTTTATAGCTCATTAAATAGCAGGATAAACTTTAAAGAGGAGAACATCATGGTTATTCATCCCTACCTTCCCCCAATCATTGCGTTAATTTCAGGGTTGCTGATTCTATTTTTCCCAGCGATCCTAAATTACATAGTAGCGATTTATCTCATTATCTTAGGGGTCATGGGTCTAATTGCAACGGTATAGACTTCAGAGGCAATTGAAAAACCCTCATGAGCTTTGCTCTCAACGATCCATTTTTCATGGATCATTGAGAGCAAAGCTCATGAGGGTTTTTCAATTGCCTCATCATGCTATGATTTACCCTTTTCTTTTGCGTTCATTCTCTGAGAGAGAGCGTTTCCTGATGCGGATAAAGTGGGGGGTAACTTCTACTAGCTCATCATCTTCGATGAAATCGATGGCTTGTTCTAGTGTGAATGTGCGATGGGGTGTCAACATGATGAATTCATCGCTTCCTGAAGCTCGTACGTTGGTTAACTGCTTGCCGCGAACGACATTGATGACAAGATCATTTTCACGGCTGTGCTCACCGACGATCATCCCTTCATAGACTTCATTGCCAGGACCGACAAATAGAGTGCCTCGTTCTTGGGCGGTATTGGCTGCATAAGCGGTGACTTTGCCGGGGCCGTTGGAAATGAGAACACCTCGAGGACGGCCAGGTATAGCACCTTTAGAAGGAGCATAGCTATCAAAAATAGAGGTCATGATCCCCAATCCGCGCGTGGCTGTGAGGAACTCGTTGCGGTAACCCATGAGTCCGCGAGTAGGAATGTAAAATTCGATAGTTGTGATATTCTGTTCGTTGGTGTTCAGCACGCGCATTTCCCCTTTGCGACGCGATAGGGCATCGATCACAGAGCCGGAAAATTCTTGAGGAACTTCGATGTGTACGCTTTCGAAAGGTTCTTGTTGCACGCCATCGATCTCTTTCATGATCACTTGAGGTTTGGAGATAGTAAATTCGTAATCTTCCCGTCGCATCGCTTCAATTAAGACGGCTAAGTGCAATTCACCTCGGCCAGAGACACGAGCTGCATCGTCGCGGAATGTCTCTTCTACTTTGAGAGAGATGTTGGCTTTGCGCTCTTGGATGAGACGGTCGCGGATTTTATTCATTGTGACGTGCTTGCCATCTTTGCCTACAAAGGGGCCGTTATTCACCATGACTTCAACGGACATGGTAGGTTCGGCGAGTGTAATAGGGGGGAGTTGAACAATTTTTGAAGGATCGCACAGCGTATCTCCAATTGTGATGTCGGGGATGCCGGAAATGCTGATGATGTCACCGACTCCTGCTTCTTCGAGCTCAACTTTCTTAAGGCCGTGGTAGCCTTCAATGCGAACGACTTTATGTTGTGTTGGATGGCCATTTTTATCGACGCGGGCAATTTGTGCCCCTTTTTTAATTGATCCTTCGAGAATTCTACCGCAAGCTTGTCTGCCGATATAATCATCATAAGTTAGGGTGGTAGCTTGCATGAGAAAGGGGAGTTCAAGGTTTCCAGGTGGAGGGGGAACCGCTTTGATAATGAGTTCAAAAAGGGGGCGAAGATCTTTGGAGAGGTTGTTGGGCTCCATTCCAGCAAACCCTTGTAGGCCTGATGCGTAGCACACTTGGAAATCCAGTTGTTCATCGTTAGCGCCTAATTCTACGAAGAGATCAAAGGTTTCGTTGAGAACGCGATCGGGATCAGCGTGGGGGCGATCGATTTTATTGAGGACAACGATGGGCCGAAGACCAATTTTAAGAGCTTGAGAGAGAACAAATCGCGTTTGGGGCATAGGCCCTTCTTGGGCATCCACTAAGAGAAGAACGGAATTGACAAGGCCCAATACTCGTTCCACTTCACCTGAAAAGTCAGCATGTCCCGGGGTGTCGATGATATTAATTTTAAAATCTTCAAAATAAATGCTTGTATGTTTGGCAAAAATCGTGATGCCGCGCTCTTTCTCTTGGTCGTAACTATCCATGACGCGTTCAGGTATTTTTTCATTATCCCTGAAATTGTTAGATTGGCGGAGGAGGCCATCGAGTAACGTGGTTTTGCCGTGGTCAATGTGGGCGATGATGGCGATATTGCGGATTTTTTCAGGTTTAAACATATATATGTGACTCAATTTAATTTTTAGCTAAGATAATAGGCAATTCCCGATTTAAATGCCAATTCTTAAAGGTTGAAAAATAACGCTTTACGGGATATACTTTTTTTAAAGAATCTCCGATTTTCGTCAGGGAGGAATTGGGTTATGCACATCACTGTAGATGAAGAGATGAAAAAAGAGAATCCCGATTCTCTGATTTCAAGTAGCCTGATCGATTCCAAAACCTCACAATTGCACGATCTTTTACAAGAGAAACTAGAGCTGGCGTTTCATAAACAAACGTCGACTGTCGTTTTACATGACATTGCCAAAATTGCCTCTGAACATTCCCCTGTAGATTTAGCTTATGCTGCTTCTCGATTACCCGCTAATACTCGACCAGTGATTTATGAAAATCTCTCGGGAATTCAAGCTAAGATTCAGTTCATGATCAATACAGATAGTTGTACCCGAGTCGCTGTCTTTCGCCATATCAGCGATGAAGAAGTGAAAAAATTGATTGAGCGTATGCCCTCCGATGAAGCAGTCGAGGTGCTGGAGGATATTTCCGAGAGGCGATTTAGACGCGTCATTGAGATATTAGAGGTGAGTAAGGCGTTGCGGATTCGGGAGATCAAAAAACACCAGCGCAACACGGCTGGACGATTGATGACTAACGAGTTTTTTGCTTTTACGATGGATGTGACAATAGGCGAGGCTGCTGCTCATATCCGTGACCATCCAGGAATTGATTTAACGCGCCAAATTTTTGTGTTGAATCAATCGGGAGAGTTGCAAGGCTATGTTCCCGCTCGCAATTTGATTGTCAATCCTGTTCATCTACCTTTAAAGCAGGTGATGAAACCCGTGTTGCATACTGTAATTGCTGAAACTTCACGCGAAGAGGTGGTAGAGATTGTCGAACGCTACAAGATCCCAGCTCTTGCTGTTGTGGATGCCTCGAATCGATTGCATGGGGTCATTACCTATGAAGATGTGTTAGATGCTTTAGAGGACATTGCTGATGAGACGATTGCTAACATGGCCGGTACGGCGGAAAAGGTGTCTGAGTACGAGCCATTATTTAAACGTTTTGTGTCTCGCGCTCCTTGGCTCATTGTCACAATGTGTGCAGGTTTGATTAACGTCGGTGTGATGTCCTCTCTGCAAGGCTATGGAAAAGGGGCGTTGACGTTTGTCCTCTTCTTTGTTCCTCTGATTACGGGGATGTCGGGCAATATAGGATTGCAGTGCAGTACGATTTTAGTGCGTAGCATGGCGATGGGGCTTTTAACTGTGGGAAACAGACGCGAAACAGTCATTAAAGAACTGCTTGTCGGTTTGACTACGGGCTCGATTTTCGGGGTTCTAGGTGGAGTGCTCATTTATGCCCTTGATTTTGTGGGAATCTCTAGTGTTGGCGTCAGTCCAATAGCAGTAGGGTTGATCGTGGGAATGGGATTGACGGGAGCTTGTCTTGGTGGAACGCTATTAGGTGTATTTTCCCATCTCTTTTTTGCTCGTTTAGGCGTCGATCCAGCTGTGGCATCCGGTCCCATTGTGACAGCGTTTAATGACTTTCTCTCTATGTCAATTTACTTTTTGATTGCCATAGGATTAAGTGCGTTTATCTTTAGTTGAAATGTGTTGCCATATTGCAGGTGATTGACTATAGTTCGTGATGGTATCACTCCTTGAATATTGGGATCAAATGGCAGGATCGAAGAAAGACAATTGTGCGTGTACTAATAAGCAAATTAAGGATCTATTGCCCCGGGTTCTCAATCAGATTGGAGCTTTACATAGAGATCGTCCCGATTTAATCATGGCTGCGTGGTCTGAGATAATTGGGGAAACATTGGCACCCATGACAAAAGCTGTAGCCTTTGATAAAGGGGTTTTGACTGTTAAGGTCAACAATTCCACCTTGTACAGTTTGCTCTCACAACATGAAAGAAGCAGGTTATTGACAGCCTTGCGCAACAGATTTCCATCTATAGATATCAAAAATATCCATTTTCGAGTCGGGTAATCTGGCTTAAGGAATAAGAGTAAAAAGGTATGACAACGATGACCAAAGACAAAGAATACGATGCCAGTTCGATTACCGTCCTTGAAGGTCTTCAGGCGGTTCGCGAACGTCCTGGTATGTACATAGGTGATACGCAAAGTAATGGATTGCATCAGCTTGTCTACGAGGTTGTGGACAATAGCGTCGATGAAGCTCTAGCAGGACATTGTACTGAAATTTCTGTTACCTTAAATAGAGATCATTCTGTCACTGTCGAAGACGATGGACGTGGTATCCCGATTGGAAAACATGAGAAAGAATCTCAAAAACAGGGAAGAGATGTTACTGCGTTAGAGGTCGTGATGACGATCTTACATGCGGGTGGAAAATTCGATAAGAACACCTATAAAGTATCGGGCGGACTACACGGTGTAGGAGTATCATGCGTCAATGCCCTTTCGAAAAAATTACACGTCGAAGTGCATCAAAATGGCACCCATTATGATATGACCTTTTCTAAAGGGAAGATGATACACCCCTTAAAAGTTCTTGGCGAGTCAACAAAACATGGTACCAAAGTTACTTTCTTACCCGATGATTCAATCTTTACTGTGACCGTATTTGATTATGATATTCTCCTAAAGCGTCTGCGCGAATTGGCTTTTCTCAATAAGGGTCTTAAGATCAATTTCCGCGATGAGCGCGACGCTACTCCTCAAGAAGTGACCTTTTGTTATGCGGGTGGTGTAAAATCGTTTGTGGAATTCCTGAACGAAAACAAAGCGCCCCTTTTCCCGAAACCGATCTACATTACGGGAGCCAAAGAGGGGAATGACGGACCCATCGAGTTTGAAGTTGCCATGCAGTGGAACGAGGCGTATCAAGAGAACCTCCATTCTTTTGTCAACAACATCTCCACGCGCCAAGGTGGTACACATGTTATCGGTTTTAGTACCGCACTGACGCGTGTGTTAAATCAGTACATCAAAAGTCACAACATGCTCAAGACCGACAAGATTTCGATCGGTGGGGATGATATGCGCGAGGGCTTAACGGCCGTCATTTCCGTTAAAGTGGCTAACCCTCAATTTGAAGGGCAAACCAAACAACGACTTGGCAATGGCGAAGTGGCTTCGATTGTTCAACAGATTGTAGGTGAAGAATTAACCACATTTCTCGAAGAAAACCCCTCTATTGCAAGAATTATTACCGATAAGGCGATTCTAGCTGCTCAAGCGAGAGAAGCTGCTAGAAAAGCACGCGAGTTGACACTGCGCAAAACGGCATTGGATACAGCTCGATTGCCAGGAAAACTGACGGATTGCCAAGAAAAGGATCCTGCTCTGTGCGAGATCTACATTGTGGAAGGAGATTCAGCTGGAGGTTCTGCGAAGACTGGACGCGACCGCCGTTTCCAAGCGATTCTGCCCATTCGCGGTAAGATCCTCAACGTAGAAAAAGCCCGCCTTGAAAAGATTTTACAGAATACAGAAGTAGGCGCGATGATCGCTGCCTTTGGTTGTGGAATTGGACTGGATAATTTTAATCTTGAGAAATTGCGTTATCACAAAATCATCATCATGACGGATGCTGATGTGGACGGATCTCACATTCGAACCTTGCTTTTGACCTTCTTCTATCGCCACATGCCCGCTTTGATCGAGAACAATTTTATCTACATAGCCCAACCACCTCTTTATCGCGTCACAAGAAAAAAAGTGAGCCGCTATATCCATTCAGAAAAGGAAATGGATGACTACCTAATTTCTTTAGGAATAAGCGATGTGAAAGTTCGCTTGATAGGCCATACGGAAGAGCTTGATAAAGAACAACTGATCATGCTCTTGAAAACGATCCGCGATGTCGAGATCCTCTTGGCTTCGATTGAGCGTAAAGGAGTGCCCTTCCGCGAATTCTTGCAACTCAAGAGCGAAGATGGGGTCCTTCCTCGTTTTCAAGTAAAATTAGGAGATGAGTCGCGCTATTTGTATTCTGAAGAAGAATTCGCTGAAATTCGAAAAATCGATGAGGAGATTCAACGCAATCGCCATGCAGAAACGCTAGCGGCAATACCAGAGGCTGAACAAACAGAGGAAATGCGCACCTTCAGGATCAAGTCAATGCCCTTTGTTGAGCTTTATGAAACTTCCTCGCTCAATGATCTCAGACAACGCCTCGCAGATTTCAATCTCACTCTCGATCAGTATTTTATCGCTGAAGGAAAGATCTTTGATATCATTGATGAAGATGGACATGAAAATCCGATCTTCACCCTGAAAGAAGGGGTTGATTTCTTCCGCGTTAATGGACGTAAAGGGATCGAGATCCAACGCTATAAAGGTCTTGGGGAGATGAACGCCGACCAGTTATGGGAAACTACAATGGATCCCAAAGTGCGCACGCTGTATCGGGTGACAATCCCCGATGCCATCGGCGCCGACCACATGTTCACCATGCTCATGGGCGAAGATGTTCCGCCACGCCGTGCCTTCATTGAAAAATACGCCCTGTCGGTTAAGAATTTGGATATCTAAGGAGAGACATGTCCTACACAAAAGATGAAATCGTTATTCCACGCAATGTCGAAGAAGAGGTCAAGGAAAGCTATCTTCGGTATTCGATGTCGGTCATCATTTCGCGTGCTCTTCCCGATGTGCGCGATGGGCTAAAACCCTCTCAACGCCGCATTCTCTTTGCGATGCGCCAATTGAATCTCAGTCCAGGAGGCAAACACAGAAAATGTGCTAAGATTTGCGGTGACACTTCAGGAGATTACCATCCACATGGAGAAACTGTCATTTATCCTACGCTTGTAAGGATGGCACAACCTTGGGCGATGCGGTACCGCTTAGTCGACGGGCAGGGAAACTATGGATCGATCGATGGGGATCCACCAGCTGCTATGCGTTATACAGAAGCTCGTTTAACGCACGGGTCCATGGCTTTGATGGAAGATTTGGAAAAGGATACTGTCGATCTCATCCCCAACTATGATGAAACGAAAACAGAACCCGTTGTTTTTCCGGCAAAATTTCCCAACTTATTAGCCAATGGCTCTTCAGGGATAGCCGTTGGTATGGCGACCAATATCCCACCTCATAATTTGAATGAGTTGATTTTAGCGACGATGCTCGTCCTGGATAATCCAGCGACAACCATTGATCAGATCATGGAAGTGATGCCAGCTCCTGATTTTCCCACAGGGGGGATCATTTGCGGTTACCGCGGGATTAAAGAAGCCTACCATACAGGTCGTGGCAAGATCACACTGCGCGCTGTCTTGCGCGTTGAAGATCAAGACAACAATCCAGACAAGCAGCGGATTGTGATCGATGAGATCCCTTACAACATCAGTAAAGGGGATTTGATCTTAAAAATTGCCGATCTTGTGAACAACAAGAACATTCCCGGTATTTCCGATTTGAGAGATGAGTCGGATAAAGATGGCATGCGCATTGTGTTAGAGCTAAAACGCGGTGAAATTCCCGATGTCACCATCAACCAGCTCTTTAAATTTACCGATTTGCAGGTCACATTTGGCTGTAACATGCTCGCTCTAGATAAGGGCTTGCCGCGCACGATGAACATTAAACAGTTCATCTCAGCTTGGATTGAGCACCGCATCGACGTCATTCGCCGTCGCGTGCGTTTTGAACTGGCTAAAGCGGAAGCGCGAGCTCATGTTTTAGAAGGTTATCTCAAAGCTTTGGATCATCTGGATGCCGTCGTCAAACTCATCCGCGCTGCTCCTAATCGAGAAGTCGCTAAAACTGAATTGATGGCCGTCTACCATTTAAGCGATCGACAAGCCAATGCCGTTCTCGATTTACGACTCTATCAGTTAACAGGTCTTGAGAGAGAAAAAATTGAAAATGAATACCAAGAGCTCTTGGCCAAAATTGCGCATTATCGCTCTGTTCTTGCTAGCGAAATGTTAGTTCGTGGCATCATCAAAGATGAGTTAAATGAACTAAAAAAACATCACTCTTCAGATCGCAAAACGAAGATCATTGCTGCCGAAGGGGAGTTCAACATTGAAGATCTCATTCCTGATTTACCCGTGATCATCACAATTTCGGAGGACGATTACATTAAAAGGATGCCTATCGATGCCTTCCGTGAACAGCGGCGAGGTGGTCAGGGTGTCATGGGTGTCGAGATGAAAAAAGAGACAGATGTCCTCAAGGATATTTACGTCGCTTCTATGCATGATTATCTGTTGATTTTCACCACATTGGGTCGTTGTTATTGGTTAAAAGCTTGGGAAGTGCCCGAAGGCGGTCGACGCACAAAAGGCAAACCGCTGATTAATCTTCTCGAAGATATACGTCCCGAAGAAAAAATCGCCACTGTATTGCGCGTGAAAAATTTTGAAGATGTCTCTTCTATTTTGCTTGCGACAAGACAAGGTGTTGTCAAAAAAACAGAACTTTCTGCGTTCAGCTCGCCTCGCAAAAAAAGGGGTGTATGCAATCAACATCGACGAAGGAGATGAGGTGATTGCTGCGCGCTTAGTAAATGAACAGCAGCAAATTATGCTCTTTACGAAAAATGGGATGGCGGTTCGCTTTGATCAAACCCAAGTACGGGCTGTAGGGCGCGTGGCTAGAGGTGTCAGAGGAGTCACGTTGCGCGATGAAGGAGATGCTGTCGTTTCTTGTGAAGTGGTCACAGCGGATCAGAGCGTTTTAGTCGTTTGCGTGAACGGATTTGGCAAGCGTTCTTTAGTTGATGATTTTAGACAAACTCATCGCGGTGGTGTGGGTGTGCGATCGATCATTACCAGTGAGCGCAACGGTCTTGTCGTAGGAGCTATCCAAGTGACAGACAAAGATAGCGTGGTGATGATGTCCAATACAGGACAAACATTGCGCATCAACATGAGCGATGTGCGTGTGATGGGCCGTTCAACTCAAGGTGTTAAACTAGTGAATCTGCACGAAGGAGATGAGCTCGTCGGTATTCAGCGGATTGAACACATAGAATCAACCGATGAGAGCGCACCACAACCGCAACAGCAGACTCCTTCTTCGGATTCTACATGAGTAATGAACAAGATGCCTGCTTCATCACCTTTGAAGGAGGTGATGGAGCGGGTAAAACCACTCTGATCGATAAAGTCTATGCCTATCTATGTCAGATAGGGCGCTCTGTCCTTAAAACGCGAGCTCCTGGCGGAACTGAACTTGGGGAAGAGATCCGCCAGTTGCTTTTGAGCAAAGAGCTGGGAACAATCTCACCTCGATGTGAGTTGTTGCTTTTCCTTGCTGATCGCGCTCAACATGTGGATCTGGTCATACGACCAGCACTTCAACGCAAAGAGATGATTCTTTGCGATCGGTTTAATGACTCCACCATAGCCTATCAGGGATATGCACGGGGATTTCATCCTCACTTGATCATGGAGTTCTTAGCGTTCTCTTGCCAAGAAATTAAACCCCATTTAACTTTTTATCTCGACCTGGATCCTGAGATCGGTTTTCAACGCACACAACACGATCGCGCTAAAGATCGGATCGAATCGGAAAATCTCAATTTTCATCGGAAAATCCGTGAGGCCTTTCGCGAGATGGCAAAGAAAGAACCTAACCGATTTATTCTTCTGGATGCTACATTATCACCTGAGACAGTCTTTCAACTAGCACAAGAGAAAATCGATGCCCTTCTCGGCACTCCTAGGAAATGACCTAGCACAAGAAATCCTCAAACGATCCATCAAGCATCAAACAATGCCCCATGTGCTCTTATTTGCTGGACCAGATGGCGTTGGCAAGGGACTTTTTGCTCTCAAGACGGCAGAACTTCTGATGGGCCCCCCACATGCTGCAAAAATTATCAGTGGCAATCATCCCGATCTACATGTTCTTCAGACAGAAGGGAAAGCTGGCATGCACCCCATCGAGCATGTGCGTTCCTTGATCAAAGAAGCGGGGATGCCACCTTTTGAAGCCCCTGTCAAAGTCTTCATCATTCATGATGCGCATCAGATGCTTCCCTCCAGCAGCAATGCTCTGCTCAAGACATTGGAAGAGCCTTTCCCCAATACGTACTTTATTCTACTCACCAGCCAGGCTGAGTCGATCTTGCCGACGATCCTCTCTCGCTCGCGCAAAATTCCCTTTTTTCCTCTTTCACATCGCGAAATCGAAAGATTCCTCATCGATCAAAGGAAGCAAGAGCCACATGAAGCCAAAAGGATTGCCTTTCTCTCGCATGGCTCGCTCTCCAAAGCTGCCGATCTATCTGAAAGAAAACCCAATACTTGCCTTCACCGCTTAATGCAACTACGGCTTCCTCAAGAATACGCTCAATTCCTTGGCCTTTGCGATGAGCTAGAGAAGCAATTATCCCCCTCTTCTGAAGAAGAGAGCTCTGTGCCGCTGATGGATAGTTTTTTAGAAGAACTATGCGCGTGGTATCGCGATCTCCACTTACTGAAAACAGGAGGCGCTCCTGAATACGTCTACCATTTAGAAGCTTTGCCTATCCTTCAAGAGAGAGCGCAACAACCTCTTCTTCCTTTAGAAGAGATTATGTCTGAGATTCTTCATATCCGCTTAGCTCTGCAGCGCCATATCAAATGGCGCGTCGCCCTAGAGCAATTTTTCAGTGCTGTAAGTCGAGAGAGGTGAGCTTGAGAGATGTTTTAGTTACTGAGGAGGCAATTGCAAACTCCGCGACCCAGAAAAATCGATGATTTTGAGTCAGTTTGCCAACCGCTTAAGCGGCCGCCCTATCCCCAGCCCGAGCGCATACTCCAGCAGTAGGACCTCGGGGATGGGATGGCAAAATGGCTCAAAAGGGCGATTTTGCTGTGGCGTGGCATAATTTTCCTGTGATTCTTAGAGATGGGAGAGTAGTTGCTAGAGAGGCAATGCCAGCAGCTGTAATGCTTTTGCACCAGCTTAGATCAAGTAAGCTTAAGAGTGGGAGAGTTGCTAGAGAGGCAAGGCCAGCATCTGTGATGTCGAAGTTCCCGCTTAGATTAAGTGAGCTTAGAGATTTGAGTTTTGAGAGATCGTCAAGGCCAGCATCTGTGATGCTTCCATCTGGGAAACTTCTGCACCAGCTTAGATCAAGTAAGCTTAAGAGTGGGAGAGTTACTAGATAGGTAAGGCCAGCATCTGTGATGTTCCAGCACTCGCTTAGATTAAGTGAGCTTAAGAGTGTGAGTTTTGATAGATGGGCAAGGCTAGCATCTGTGATGGCAAGGCACCCGTTTAGATTAAGAGAGCTTAAGAGTGGGAGAGTTACTAGATGGGCAAGGCCAGCATTTGTGATCTTATAGCACACGCTTAGATCAAGTGAGCTTAAAAGTGTGAGTTTTGCTAGATGTGCAAGGCCAGCATCTGTGATGTCGAAGCACTTCCTTAGATTAAGTGAGCTTAAGAGTGTGAGTTTTGATAGATCGTCAAGGCCAGCATCTGTGATGTTTTGGCACTCGCTTAGATTAAGTGAGCTTAAGAGTGTGAGTTTTGATAGATGGGCAAGCTCAGCATCTGTGATGTCTGTGCAGCTTAGATTAAGTGAGCTTAGAGATGAGAGAGTTACTAGGTGGGCAAGTCCAGTATTTGTGATCTCTGTGCACCTGCTTAGATTAATAGAGGTAATGCGAGCACCACTTGCGCTTGCTTTATCAAGAATGTCTTTAAGATCGTCATCCGATAAATTGGATCGTCCAGAAAGATCTAGACAGTTTTTGTTGACGAGAGGTAGGGTACTCCAAGCTCTTTTTACCTGACGGAGGTTAACTTTGTCCCTAGAATCAAGGTAGCTTAATATTTCATGATTGAAAACGTCGCTTCCGAGAACGAGGCTAGAGCTAGAGGATGGAGGTGGGTTTAGAGATAAGAGTAAAGAAGAGGCAAGATCAGATGGAGAGGCGCTAAAGCTAGAGGGTGGAGGTGAGTTTAGAGATAAGAGTAAAGAAGAGACAAGCATAGATGCTCGCTGCGCTGCCGGTGAAGGGGCAGGCACAGGTGCTTGCTGCTCTACAGGCGCTTGTTGTTGTAAAGTTATAGTAACTAAGCCAGATAATGATGACATTGTTAAATCTCCTAATTGGATTTTTTTAGTTATAACTGCTGCTGTATGTATAATTTCATTTTATTTAAATATTATTTTTTAAGTTTTGATTTATTTTTTTATTTCATTATTTTAATATATTAAATTATTCAAGAAGTGAGAGGTGATCTTTGAGAGATATTCTAGTCCTTGATTTGTGATATTTTTGCACTTATATAGATCCAGTAAAGTGAGAGAGGTGATCTTTGAGAGATGCTCTAGCTCTTGATCTGTGATTTTAATGCATCCCATTAGACTCAGTGATGTGAGAGAGGTAATCTTTGAAAGGTGCTCTAGTCCATCATCTGTGATGTTTTCGCACAAACTTAGATCCAGTGATGTGAGAGAGGTGAGCCTTGAGAGGTATTCTAGTCCTTGATTGGTGATGTTACGGCATCTCCAAAGATTCAGTGAAGTGAGGGAGGTAAGTTTTGAGAGATGTTCTAGTCCATGATCTGTGATGTTACCGCACGCATTGAGATCCAGTGATATGAGAGAGGTTAGCTTTGAAAGGTGTTCTAGTCCTTCATCTGTGATGTGATGACACCAACTTAGATTCAGTGAGGTGAGAGAGGAGAGCTTTGAGAGATGCTGTAATCCTCGATCTGCGATGTTGGCGCATTGCTTTAGATTCAGTGAGGTGAGAGAGGAGAGCTCTGAGAGCTGCTGTAATCCTCGATCTGTGATGCGGACACATTGCTTTAGATTCAGTGAGGTGAGAGAGGCGAGGTTCGAAAGATGTTCTAATCCTTTATCTGTGATGTTGGAGCATTCCGATAAATCAAGTGATGTGAGAGAGGTGATCTTTGAAAGATATTTTAATCCTTTATCTGTGAGTTTGGCACATCTGTTTAAATTGATTGATTGGATTTTAGTTCCTTTGACTTGTTCTAGAATGGTCTTGAGTTGTTCATCTGATAAATTCTTATAGCTTGATAAATCTAAATGGTCACTGCAGAAGGGTAATTGTTCCCACACTTTGGATGCCAAGCGCATCGAATGCAGTGCTTGTGGATCTGGAAGGAAAGTTAATACATGCTCCATAACATCACTAGGGAGTGTTTTAATCGTCACTTGTTTACAAGGTAACCCAACCACAGGCGAAGCAACTGCAGATGGTGTAGTGGGTAAAATTATTGGGGCTAAAGCTAGAGATGCTACTGAGGTCATAATTTTCCTTTGGGTTTTATTATATGGTTTAATTTTATTTATGTTTGTATATTTAGTGAATATTTTAATTTTGGTTTAATGTATTTGTTTTATTATTTTAATATAATATATTATTTAATATTAATGATTGAATGTTTCCGTTGTACTCAGCTCGAACAATGGCATGATCATCTACCCAGACTTTAATCGTTTTTCCTTGCAGATGAGGCTGTCCTATTAAATTCTCGACAAAGCCAAGGTGTTCACCTTGGCGAGGAGAGAAGCGCAGTAGATCGTGTGTTGCAGCCAGTCCTTCGGGTAAGATAGGGGGCAAGTTGGGTTATTACCCATCTCACCTGATAGATTTCGCTCTCATACTGAAAGGTTAGATCTTTTTGAATGACTCTGAAATGATTTGGTCGGAGAATTTTTTCAAGGTTATGACTCTTATCTAATTGCTAAGTCATAAATATTCAGATGCTTGCGATATTGTTAGCCGTCTTTCATGCACCTTTGTCATTACTGCTAAACGACTTAGTTCCTTATTACTCATAGAAATGCGTCCTTCCATTCTTGTCACCTCTTAAGTACCAATTACTTCTGGTTAACAAAAGGTGACATTTTTATTTAACGCTTACAATATATATATTTTACTTTAATTTTAACAATAAATTTATTACAATCAATATTAGGTGAAAATAAACAAATCAATTAAAAATAAAAAAAGAGATAATAATAATGACATTAGAGCTTAATGTAAGAAATCCAGAAAAAGTAGTAGAAGCCCCTAAATCTTCGCAAAAAGAAGAAGTAACTCCTTCAACCGAGGCCGTTATAGTCGTTGCTGCTCAAGTTCTGCCAGAATCTTTAAGTCAGCCACTCTCTTCTCGTTCTCTCTCTTCACCCCCCTCATCACATCCTGCTTCTTTTGCTCTATCTTCATCCATTCAAGTAAGTAGCTCGATGACTAGTTCGTCATCCGCAGCTTCTATTCCTCCACAACAAGTAGAAGAAGACCAATCAAAATCTTTCCAGGAATCTATACCCTCATCTAAGAAAGAAATCCTGCTTGATTTACCTCAGAAAACTCCAATCGAGCCGAACCCGCTCTCGATTCCACTGCCAGTTTATATAAGCATGAGTGAGCTACCACCCATTAAAATGATCGCTCCTCCTACAGAACTTTCAGCACAAGAATTTACTGAATTGTCCTTGTTCCAAAATTTTTTAAAAAAATTCCCTGGTAAAACAAAAGCCACCATTGAAGATTTAAAAGAATTTGAAAAAGCCTTATCTAAAAATAAAAAATGGCTTAACTATCCCCTAATGGACAATATATATAAAAACATAAGTTTTGCTCATGGTTGTACAATTTTACACCTATTTGGACGATTAGGCGGCTCTGAAGAATTTATTTGCCTATTAACCCAACTTGCCCCCTATCCTCCCTTAGACGCGTAAGCGAGACAGGTAAGATGCAAGATTCGTGAGGAAGCCAAGGTAGTTCACCTTGGCGACGAACGAAGCGCAGCAGATTGCCTGTCGCAGCTCGCGGATAAAGGAGGATAGGGGGCAAGTTGGGTTATTACTAAAACACGGATGCGATTTAAGCATTCTAGATAAGGGTGCCTTTAAAAATACAGCCCTTCATTGGAGTATCGCAAATGCAAGGAATTCGACAGCTTTGGCATTTATCAAGCAAAGCCCCAAAGAAACTTTAAGCATAAAAGACAATTCCTATCATGGTAACACTCCATTGCACTTGACTATTGCTAAAGGTTATAAAGATAAAAGTGCTGATGGAGAGGCTTTAACTGTAACCAACGCCGATCTGACGCAACAATTAATTCAAAGAGGAGCTGAAATAAATGCAACGAATGAATTTGGATTGACTCCATTACATATTGCTTGTTTAAGACATGACGTTTTTTCTATTAAATGGCTCTTAGAATATGGAGCTCGTCTAGATGTTGTAAGCAATGACGGTCAAACCCCACTTCAATTGATGGAAATAAATAATCATACCAAAGCTCGAGAATACATACTTTCTAATGTTACTGATCCCATCATCTTGGATAAGTCTGAATATGACGATAACTATGCTAAGGCAATTGCTTTACTCACACCGACGACGCCATAACTGGGGTGTAAACTTTTGCGCTTACGCGCAAAAGTTTCAGAAAAAAATTCTGGTATAAACCTGACCTCCTAAAAAATTTATTTTTGTTTTTTTTCGTAATGAGGGGAAATTGTCTGATGAATTTTTTATTGGGACAATTACATGGCAAATACTCCTTCACGAGCTCTTCTTGGTTTTAGTTTGGAATATGCGCTTTTTCCGCCTTGTTTTGTTCTGTCAGACCCCATGCTCGACCATAATATTTCGATCGAACTTACCGAGATGGGTAGCCGGTGTTTTTCAGTTAGATATTCATGTGCGAGGGTGGGGCCAAAATCCACATAATGATCCTTGATGAGGCCTAAGGCCACTTCCTTTAATCCGGGGGGCAAATG
>JABDFI010000009.1 GCA_013286595.1 Chlamydiota bacterium
ATCGATATTGATCCAAAGAAAATTTCCGCTCGGGAACTATGTGAACTTCTGTTGAAAGAAGGGATCATTTGCAAAGATACGCATCAGATCACCATCCGGTTAGCTCCCCCCTTAATCATCACTAAAAAAGAGATCGATTGGGCGCTGACAAGAATTCGAAAAATTTTATCGAAGCACTAGAGGGAATTGCAAATTCCCTCATTAATCTTCTGTTCATAAAATTTAATAGAGGATACCCTTAAGCATATTTGAAACCTTGGTTTTATCTTTATGTCTAAAGGAATTTTTGTAAAAAAAACGATTAAGTCGTTACTAGACGAAGCGTCGGATAACCGTCATGGTTTGAAGCGATCTCTAGGGGCTGTGAGTTTGACCGCGATGGGAATCGGCGCTATCATAGGTGCTGGTATCTTCGTCTTAACTGGCCAGGCCGCTGCAGAAAATGCAGGTCCTGCTATCATCATTTCCTTTGCTCTAGCTGCTTTGATCTGCGTGTTTGCAGCGTTATGCTATGCAGAGTTCGCCTCATTGATTCCCATCTCAGGGAGCGCCTATTCTTATGCCTATGTGACCATGGGTGAGTTAACTGCCTGGATCATTGGGTGGGGATTGACGCTTGAGTATCTTTTCTCCGCTGCCACAGTATCTGTCGGATGGTCGGGGTATTTTACCAGCATTTTAGGTGATTTTGGCCTTGCGATCCCTCAACTATTTGCCAATGCTCCTTTGGCATACGACGAAATCAATGGTTGGGTATACACAGGATCATGGATGAATCTTCCTGCCATGGCAATTATCGCTTTAATGGGAACATTAGTAGCTGTAGGTATCAAGGCTGCGGCAAGTTTCAATAACTTGATGGTGATCATTAAATTCGCCGTCATCATTTTATTTGTTGGTATTGGAGTTGCTTACATCAGCGCTGATAACCTCGTTCCCTTCATTCCTGAAAATACAGGAACTTTTGGCAATTATGGACTAAGTGGTATATTGCGAGGCGCAGGTGTTGTGTTCTTTGCCTTTATCGGATTCGATTCGCTGTCTACTTTGGCCCAAGAAGCAAAAAATCCACAAAAGAATTTGCCCATCGGTATGTTGTTATCTTTGCTGATTTCGACAGTGATCTACATCGTTATCGCCATTGTTTTATTGGGTATTGTCAACTATAGTTCTTTAGGAGTTCCTGATCCAATCGCGGTAGCAGTGAATGCACTAGGACCAAAATTTTTATGGCTGCGCTTTGTGATTAAAGCTGCCATTTTGGTCAGTATGACATCAGTTATTCTCGTGATGGTGCTGGGGCAATCTAGAATTTTCTACACGATGGCTCATGATGGGCTTATGCCTTCCCATTTTGGTAGGATTCATCAAAAGCTGCGCACTCCTTTCTTCACAACGGTTTTTGTCACGGTGAGCTGCATGATTCTAGCAGGCATTTTTCCTGTGGGAATTTTGGGTAAGATGACGGCGATGGGGGCATTGTTAGCGTTTGCGATAGTTTGCTTTGGTATTTTGGTCTTGCGTTTCAAGCAACCCACTTTACATCGTCCATTTAAAACACCATTCGTACCTTGGATACCGATTGCGGGAACGCTGGCATGCGTACTTCAAATGCTGGCTTTTCCTAAAGTCACATGGATCCAATTTTTCATTTGGATGGCGATAGGATGCCTCATTTATTTCAAATATGGTGCTGTCCATAGTAAAGCTAGGAAATTGCATCTATCTAAGAAAAAAGTAAGGGTGAAAAAGGACACTGAGGGTGTCCTTTTTTGTTTGTGAGGTCTAACATGTGGATTGTTTTGCTCTTATTAGTTTGGTTACCTCTTGACGCTCGTACGCTTGTCACTGGGGGTGCCGGATTCTTAGGGTCCCATTTATGTGAACGTTTGATTGCTGAAGGACATGAGGTGATTTGTCTCGACAACCTCTATACAGGCAGTCTCGACAACATTGACCATTTGCTTTCTCATCCTCGATTTACATTTATACAACAGGATATCTGTATGCTGTTTGATGATGATCTGGAGGTCGATGAGATTTACAATTTAGCATGTCCAGCATCTCCTGAATGGTACCAGAAAGATCCTATCCAAACCCTGCGCACCAGTGTGATTGGAGCTCTTAACGTGCTGGAGTTAGCAAAGCGTTGTGATGCTAAAATTTTTCAAGCCTCAACCAGTGAAGTCTATGGAGATCCTCTAGAACATCCCCAACAAGAAAATCATTGGGGGCATGTCAATCCGATTGGAATACGGTCTTGCTACGACGAGGGCAAGCGCTGTGCTGAAACGCTTTTTTTTGACTTTCATCGCTTTCATGATGTGAAGATTAAAGTAGGACGGATTTTTAATACCTATGGACCTCGTATGTCCACAGGTGATGGGCGCGTGGTGTCCAATTTCATCGTTCAGGCTCTAGACAATCAACCTATCACTCTGTATGGAACGGGTCGACAAACGCGCTCTTTCTGTTATGTGGATGATCTCATCGATGCCATTGTTCTTTTCATGAAAACAGACAACTCAATCACAGGGCCTTTGAATTTAGGCAATCCTCATGAGTTCACCGTCAAAGAACTCGCCGATCTCGTTCTAGAAAAAACCTCTTCTCCCTCGACAGTGATCTATTTGCCTTTGCCTCAAGATGATCCCAAGAGAAGGCAACCCGACCTCACTCTTACGGAAAGCACATTAGGATGGAAACCACGTATTCAACTGGCTGAAGGATTAGACCGCACCATCTCTTATTTTCAATCCATCCGCTTTTTGTCCATAAATCCCTGAACAGCATAAAAAATATTAACCACCCGCTCGCTGCGCTCACTAGAGAGAGGGAGGACACAGAGGCGGCTTCGCCGCAAATGCTTGTTTTTTGCGGCGAAGCCGCCTCTGTGTCCTCCCTCTCTCTAGTGAGCGCAGCGAGTGGGTGGTTGAAAAATAATTTTTTGTAAACAGTTTGTTTTATGCAATTATTTTGAGCGAGTTGGATCGGGAAAGGAATACTGTGCTGCTTTTTTATAGCCCAAAGGCAAAAAGAAAAGCAGGGCGATAAAGGCCCATCCCATCACAAAGAAACAATCATTAATCGCCATAACGGCTGCTTGATTCTGAAGTAAGTTATTCAGCAGCTCTAGTGACTGTTTTCCTTTAAGTCCATATTTAGACATCTCAGCAAAAAATTCTGAGGTGGGTACGGAATAAGAAGTGACATTTTCACCGATGGTAGCATGGTGGTAAGCTGTTCTACGGATCCACATGGTTGTGACAACCGAAGTGCCCACTCCACCAATCATGGCTCTGACAAAATGGAAAATTCCTGTAGCACTCGGGAGGCGTTCTCCATGGACATCTTGAAGACTCAAGGAAAAAAGAGGGGTGATAAAGAAAGCAACTCCACATCCCAACAAAAGCCTGGAAAGGCTTACGATTCCCACACTCACATCAGTATCGAAGTTTGTCGTATAAAAACAAGAGAAGGAAAAGAGGCTAAACGAAATGAAGAGCAGAGGTGTCGGTCCAAACTTGGTGACTAGTTTTCCCATGAAAAGAGAGATTAATAAAGGGGCTACACCAATGGGAGCGACGGCGATACCCGCCCAAATCGCATTGTAGCCCATATTCGACTGGAGCCAAAGGGGGATGAGAACAACGGAGCCGAAGTAAATTCCGTACGCAACTGCCATGTAAAGGATCGAGACAGCATAGGTGCGTATTTTGAAGAGTTTTAGCTCAATAAGCGGTTTGGAGATAGTTGAGCTCCACAAAAGAAGAAAGGTAAATGAAATGAAGGAGGTGATGCCAAAAAAGCGCATCCAATTAGAGTTAAACCAGTCGTATTGCTCTCCTTTATCGAGTAAAACTTGCAAACAAGTGACAAAGACGGCTAGCAAGAGAAATCCTACCCAGTCGATCGACTCCTTTTGAATCGGGGTTTCTCTTTGTTTTAAGATCATCCAAATCAGTCCTAGACTGAGTATTCCAAAGGGGATATTGATATAAAAAATCCAAGGCCACTTGTAATCGAAAGAAATCCATCCGCCTAACAAAGGGCCAAGGACTGGAGCTGCGACAACGATCGTACTCCAAATGGCGAGCGCCGTATTTTTTTTCTGAGGGGGGTAATTCATTACGAGAAGGGATTGACTAAGAGGAACCATAGGTCCTGAGCAAAATCCTTGAAAAAATCGAGAGAGTACGAGCATTTCAAAACTGACAGAGGCACCGCAGAGCCAAGAAAAAATGATGAAGAATATCAAGGATATACAGATGAGTTTGACAGCTCCAACTCTTTTGGTTAGCCATCCCGTCGTAGGCAGAGCAATCGCATTGCCTACAGCAAATGAGGTGATGACATAAGTGCCTTGATCATTGCTGACGGCTAAATCACCAGCAATATAGGGGATTGACACGTTGGCAATGGAGTAATCGAGCACTAACATGAAGGTGCCCAACGATAGCCCCAATGTCATCAAATAAAGAGGGAGTCCAGAAAGTGGTTTCATTCCTCATTAACCCCCATATCTTGCAAGAAATGGGGCGTTAGATTTTCTTGAATCACTTCTTCAATCAAGGCTTCTGCTCCCCATTCTTGCGAGGCAAAAACATCGGTGACATAAATCGGTTGGGGAGCTTTGATCGCGGGTATGATAGGGCAGTCAGTCTGTTCGATATCGACGGTGACTTCCATGGATAATCCCAAGCGCAAAGGATGTTGCTGAATCATCTCTTCTGGTACATCGATTTTAACCGGGATTCTCTGTACGATTTTTATCCAGTTGCCTGTAGCGTTCTGAGGAGGAAGCGCTGAAAACACGCTTCCCGTTCCTCCACCTATACCGACCACGGTGCCATGGTAGACGACATCATTCCCGTACATGTCAGCGGTCACTTTAGCAGGTTGACCGACACGCATCTTACCTAATTGGACCTCTTTGAAGTTAGCTGTGATCCACATCTGATCTAAAGGAACAATGGCCATTAGAGGTTGAGCGGGATTTACGCGTTCTCCTACTTGCACCGTTCGCTGTGCGACAATACCAGTAACGGGGGCAGTGATCGTACACCTTTGTAAAAATACATACGCATCGCGCACTTGATTTTTTGCTTGTTCAACAAGAGGATGACTATCGATTGAGGTGTTTTCTACTAACGATAAAGCTGCAATAAAAGAATGCTCTGATGCAACAAGATCAGCATAGGTTGTTCTCACGTCGGCATCGGAATGTTGAAGATCTTCCGTAGAGACGGCACCTTCGTCAATCAGATCCATACGCCGTTGATAATCTTGTGCAGCGCGGATAAATTGCGCTTTTCTCATTGCGGTAGAAGCCTGAAGAGTTCTGACATTTTCAAACATCTGTTGCACTTGCCGTACCGCAGAACCTAATTCAGCAATACTACGATCCAGAGCGATCGATGCATCAGTCTTGTCAAGCTCGACGAGAACTCTTCCCTTAGGCACAAAATCAGTACTTAGGGCAGTAAGTGCTGTCACAATTCCTGGTACTTGAGGCGTGATCATGACCATGTTTCCATCGACATAAGCATCATCTGTATACTCATGGAATCTTCCCCAGAATAACCAGTAAACTAGATACGCGATGCCGATCAGTAAGAAGATGAAAATAGCTATCGCAATCGCACGTTTTTTTTTAGGTTTTTCCGCAGCTGGAATAGGAGGGGTACTCATAGCTGATCCTCACATTCAGAATATCCACCACCTAATGCTTTAATGAGATTTACCACGGATAACAGATGATCTCGTTGAAAATTGATGAGCTGAAATTGAGCATCCAGTAACTGCTCTTGCTGATCGATGACGCTCAGCATAGTATCAATTCCCTTAGCCTGACGTGCACTTAGCAGTTTGTATTGAGCAGAAACATCTTCCACGGCGATGAGTTGGTCGTTTAATCTGGCTACGGTTTTTTGCATCGTGACGAGCTGATCGGCTACTTCTTTTGCTGCGTTGAGGACCAGTTCATTATATCCATAGACAGCTTGGTTAAATGTAGCGACCTTGGCTTGCAGATTGGCCCGTAATCGTCCAGCTGTGAAGATAGGAAGATGAATAGCCGGCACAAGTCCACCCGTCCTACTGCTGATCTTAAAGAGCTTGCTGAATTCAATGCTCTCGAGTCCCGCAAAGGCGATTAAGTTAATACTAGGATAAAAATCAGCTTTGGCAGCTCCAATTGCATGGGCTGAGGATTCGACATGCCAGATTTGAGCGATTAAATCAGGTCGTCTTGCTAGGAGATCGCACGAAAGATGGGAGGGCAAAGAGAAAGGACGGTTAAAACTAACGGATAACTCAGTGTCTAAAGAAGGGGCGTCAGGGCCCAACCCCACCAAGTGGTTGAGAAGATGCTTATCGATAGCAATATCCTGTTCTAGCTTTAACAAAGCTTGTCTCTCTTGATGGATCGTCGTTCTCGAGGCTAGAACGGGATAATTATTTTCTACGCCTCTCGTGTAGCGCGATTGGTTCAGTTGCACGAGCTGTTCACGCTGAGCTACTCTTTTCTGCAAGATAGAGAGCTGATTGAGCTTGGCTTGCAAGCTGATGTAGGTTTGAGCGACAAGTGTTGCCATCACTAAGTTGGCTTGTTGTTCCTCTGCATAAGCCGCTCGAGCTTCTCCTAAGGCAGCTTGGAACAAATTGCGATTTTTACCCCAGAAATCAAACTCGTAAGTGAAATTGAGAGTCAAGTCGATTTGATCAAGAGTGGCTGGAATTTCCTCAGGATTCATCAGAGGAAAAAAACTGCGGTAGACCCCGTTTTTACTTAAATGCTCCCACTCTTCAAAAAAATTGGCATGTAGTTCTGGGAATAAGCGAGCTCTTAGAGTTTGAGCAAATTGGATTGCATAATCGATTCGAGTGCGCGCTTGTAGTAAAGAGGGATTCTCATTGAGTGCGCGCTCGATGAGAGCGCTCAGTTGCGGGTCGCCGAACATCTCCCACCAGTTTTTATCCGGCCATTGTCCCTCTTCAAAGTACTCTTGGGACAAGGCTTCTTCTGTCTTAATCACTGGGGATTCACGCGTACGCGCCAGATCTCTGTCAGGTACGGAGGCGCAACCTGCTAATAATAAAATAGCCATGAAATAATAAATAAAAGCTTTTCGCATATTGCTCTCTTATTACTATCTATAGAAAATAAATGAATTAATTTAAATATAAACTCGACTTTGTACAATTTTATGACCAACTTACTGGCGCTCGTCGATCACAAGATTGGACAAGAAAATTTTGCTTCCTTTCAGCCTTTCGCTGCTTAACTCAAGCCGCTTGCAACACTTGTTTTTTTTCTTGTCCAATCTTATGCTTGGCGAGCGCCAGTAAGTTGGTCATAAAATTGTACAAAGTCGAGAATCTATCTTTACCTGGATTTAAAGTATGAAATTCGCACTTCTTTTTCTCATCTTGTCTTCTGAACTTTGTGCTAAAGGAATTGAGGACTCCACTACCTATCACAGCAATTCCACACTGCAGTGGAATGCGGCTATGGAAACAATAGAGCTGGTCCCATTAACGGGCTCTGAATATGTTCTTGATGTGGGTTGCGGAGATGGGAAAATCACTGCATTTCTTGCCAACAAGTTAATCAATGGCAATATCATTGGGGTGGACATCTCTGAACGCATGATTAATTTTGCCTCTTCTCATTATTTTCATGCCAATCTACAGTTCAAGCAACACGATGCCACGGAACTGCCTTTCGACAATCAATTTGATTGCATCGTCTCATTTTCAACCCTGCACTGGGTAATCGATCAGCAAAAAGCTCTCAAAGCTTTTTATCGAGCCCTTATTCCGGGAGGAAAAGTCTGCATCCACACTTATGGCAAAGGACGCATGAATGTAACCTGTATTGCTGATTCACTCATTCATACTGAAAAATGGTCTGCTTATTTCCCTTCCTACACAAAACAGCGCGCCTTTTTTACTGAAGAAGAATATTACGCCCTTCTAGAACGAGCCGGTTTTGAGCAAATAAAAGTCTTTGGATCTTGGAGTGAAACTCTCTATCCTAATCGAGAATTATTTGTGGCCTTTGCACGACCTCTTTTAATCTTTATTAACCATCTATCTCCTGAGCTTCAAGATGAATTTGTCGGCGAGGTGGTAGACAAAATTATCCTCATTGCAGGCCAGTCTGATGAAGGTATTCGGTATCAAACTTTTAACCTTCGGGCAATAGCTACTAAATAGAGAGGCAATAGCAAAGCTCCCCGACCCGGAAAAATCGATGATTTTACTGTGGCGTGGAGTTTTGCTATTGCCTCTAGAACTCTGCTACTCAATTGGAAAAGGACCTATGTTATTTCCCGTTAGGAGCGATCATCCCGCCGCCTAAACAGGTATTGCCATCATAAAACACGATGGACTGTCGGGGGGTGACAGCCCGTTGAGGCTGGAGAAACCGGACAAGGGCTTTATTTTCATCGATAGCTTCAATGATGCACTCTTGATCGGGTTGACGATAACGAACCTTTGCGAGACAGCGAAAGGGAAGAGAAGTGGGGGGATAGCCAGCTACCCAACTCAAATCCGTAGCGATGAGGTCAGATCTGTAAAGAGAGGGGTGATCCTCTCCTTGCTCAATGAAGACGACATTGCGTTGACTGTCTTTTCCCACCACAAACCACGCTTCACCAGGTCCACCAATGCAAAGCCCTTTGCGCTGACCAATCGTATAGTAGGCGATCCCATCGTGCTGTCCGATCACTTTCCCATTAAGGGTTTCAAAGTTACCGGGATGGTAGGCGAGATATTGCCCTACAAATTCTTTAAAATCTCTTTTGCCAATAAAGCAAATTCCGGTGCTATCTTTTTTCTCAGAGGTAGCAAGTCCATGCTCCTGGGCAAGGCGGCGCACCTCCTTTTTTTCTAGATGACCAATCGGAAAGATGATCTGGTTGAGGATGGACGATGAAACTGTATAGAGGAAGTAGCTTTGATCCTTGTTAGGATCCACTCCCTTGACAAGAGTGTGGCCAGGTCCGATTTGGCAATAATGTCCTGTTGCTAAGAAATCAGCTCCGAGACTTAAGGCTTTTTGAAAGAAAACCTTAAACTTGATCTCTCGATTGCACAAGATGTCCGGGTTGGGGGTATAGCCTTGCTTGAGTTCAGCGAGAAAATGGGAAAACACATGGTCTTGGTATTCCTGGGCAAAATTGACTGTATAATAAGGAATATCAATCTGCTGACACACTTGAATGACATCTTCATAGTCTTTAGCTGATGTACAGACACCCAAAGCGTCTTTTTCTTCCCAGTTTTTCATGAATAGGCCAATGACGTGGTAGCCCTGTTGTTTAAGCAGCAAGGCCGAGACGGAGGAATCAACCCCCCCTGACATGCCTACGACTACAGTTTTTTGTTTCATGAATCCCCATTTTTCTAGGAGAATACCATAAAACTGTATTAGACCTCTTTCGAAAATTTCGAAAGAGGTCTATTGAAAACATGTGTAAAAATTAATTGATTTTTCAGTCGGACTGGGTAACAGTAGGGTACCCATTTTGCATCCAATCTTCGAGACCTTCAGAATATTCATACACTTTCGTATACCCAGCTTGTTTTAATCGACTAGTCAGCTTGCCACTTGCAGGACAGGCTAAGCTCCAGCAATAGACGACGATCAATTGATCTTTAATAGGCAATGTCGATTGTATGAGTGAGGTAGGGGCATCCGCCGGCAACCAAATAGCTTTTGGTAAAGTAATATTGTCGTAATTTTCTTCTGTTCGCGCATCGACGATGGTCATTTGCTTACCTGTATCATACCATCGTTTTAATTCTTCGGTATGCACAACCATGATGTTATTGGTTGTAACTGAGTCAGAGGAAGCTGCATAGCTGTTCAATGATGCTGCTAGGAATAGGGTGGCTATTAGATAGATTCGCATGATGTCTCCTTATTGACACGTATTAATCAACTTTAAAAATAGACAAAAGAAAACTCGATACTATCGGTTCACGATCGGGTTGGGAAAAAACGAATCCTATTGAAGGAGCGCTCGCAAAATAGCGAGTGGCTATCGTATCGTTAGGTGATAATTTAATGATAAATTGCGTGGTTAACACACCGACAGTTCGATAATCTGTGATCGTCATTCTGTTGTTGGAATTGGGTATTGGCACATCATTTTTTACGAACCAAATATCAATGTATCCTTTGGCTCCCGCACTTATGCCCCCTATTTGACCCGTAGCAATAATAAAGTACGTTCCTTCTTCTTTGATGATAATTTTATCTTTTGACGACGCAATCTCAAGGTTTTGTAGATTATCAACGGAGTCCATTTTTACAAAGGAGGCCCCTGAAGCTGAAGGGATTTGGGTCACAATGCTTGAGAATTGCCCATAGGCTGAGATTGCTTGAGCTTGGGAACCCAACACCATACTGAAGAGCAAAAAAATAGCGTACCATTTTGAACACATAAAAAATCCTACTATCATTAGACCTTAATTTCGAAAGAGGTCTATTCTCTTATTTCCTCATAACTTTACAGAATTGACTTGTCAATAAGAATTAGAATTTGGAATATCAGTTTAAAAAGACCTCTTTCGAAATTAAGGGTTCAGCGATTTTCGGGATTATTTTAGCAGAAAATTGACAGAGTCTTAGTTTCGAAAGAGGTCTAAAAAGCCATTTTCTCAAGGAGCATCCATGCTGTCTGACAAAGAAAAGCAAGTCGATATTTCCATTTCAACTTCGATTAGCCTTCAAGCCAATTTAAAAATTCCTCACAATGCTAAAGGGATGGTGATTTTTGCGCATGGAAGTGGCAGTAGTAGGTTCAGTCCGCGGAATCGTTTGGTTGCAGAGGTTCTTAACAAAGGAGGGCTGGGTACATTATTAGTCGACTTATTGACAATAGAAGAAGAAAAAGTGGATCAAATGACAGGAGAACATCGATTTAATATTGATCTCTTAACAGAACGATTGTGTGGAGTGAGCAGATGGGTGTTTTCTCATGAACAATGGGCTGTCGGTTTTTTTGGAGCCAGTACTGGCGCTGCTGCCGCTTTAGGCGCCGCAGCTAAGATTGGAGATCTCATTCAAGCTGTCGTATCTCGTGGAGGAAGGCCAGATCTTGCTGTCGATTCATTGAAGCAAGTCAAATCGCCCACTTTGTTGATTGTCGGAGGAGATGATATCCCTGTCATTGGAATGAATGAGTTAGCTTTCAATCAATTGAGTTGTGAAAAGAAAATGGTCATCGTCCCTGGAGCCACGCATCTCTTTGAAGAGCCCGGCATGCTGGAACAAGTGGCACAACTTGCGCTCACTTGGTTTCAAACTCATTTAGTTAGCCATCGAGCGAAAAGAAAACGGATCGCCTAGTATATACGTCCTTTAAGGACCTATCAAAGTATGTTTAGACATGGGATATTCATTTATCAAGTAAAAATTTAAGCATTTATCCTTCATGGTTGATGGGAAATATCTTTTACTTCGTACGGAATTTCGTCGAAGTGGATGAAAGTTTAAAAAAATCTTTATGTTAATTTTAAATTTACCTAACCTCATATTTACTAACACAGGTTATACTGATACAGTAAAAAATAATTACTGTATTATTTTAATCATTAATTTTTTATAATTAATGAAATTCAAATAGAGGATTATATGGTAACTATTGTCAATCAAATAGATTGTTTCAGAAAGCAATTTCTGGATCAAGATATGCATGCTAAACTTTTTCGTTTAGATGAAGTGGAGAAGAGAATCGTCACATTGCAAGGAGCTCATCGTGCGAGGAGCTTAATTGATCGCGTTGAAATATTTAAAGGCATGCACGCTTTGAGAGTGGTTCAATTATTTGGCAAACGGTCACCATCTACTTTTGAATCGACTCATCATCTTAAAGACAGTTTAGAAAGAATTCGTCCTATGGTTGGTAAAAAAGCTGATCAGGTAAGCGATGAGGCTATCACAGCGTGGTATGTTGCTTTGTCTGAAGAAGATCAGCATCTTCTTTATGAATATGTATGGGTGTTGGATGGATGTCCGCAGGAACTTGAATATGGACGAAAGAAAGTTGAACGAGACCTCTTTGTACTATTAGAACCAAGACAGCCCTTTGTGTGTTTACAAGGGACAAGTCTCATCGATCAATTGTACTATAAATTTGAACACCAATATTCATTAATCAAGCAGCAAGAAATTGTCACCACTCTGACACAAATAAAACAATCGAAAGGAAAAGAAAAAGAACTACGGACTCACCTAGCTAAATTACCTGAAAAGCTTCTTCATCTTTTGCATGGAGATGTTTATCACTGTTCTTCGGGAGTTAAAGAAGGATTTGAATGGGGTGGAGAAGCTTTGGAAAAAGATCCTAGCTTATTGTTTACTCTAACGTTTGCGGGTGGAAAAAGCATCATTGAACATCATATTTACGAGCAGAATCAACATTTAGAAGGCCTGGTCCCTTTCTGTCAGTTGGAAGAGTTTGAACGGATCGTTGCACTTTATCCGCAATTGTCTCACACCCAGCGCAGCGCATTATTAAAACACGTGTCCCCTAAAGTTAAAGAATGGGTGAATGAGTTAATCAAAATTTATCCTCAAGATCCTTACACGCAGGGGATAGTTTCTCCTACTTTACATCGCATGAGGGGCGCTCGATTTTTAGGTAAGACAACCTCCTTCAACGTATTCGCTCCACAAGCTAAAGCAGTGACTCTGTTGTTGACTGCCTATGGTAAAGTAGAACACGAACTTTCGATGACCAAAAACGGATTTGGTGAGTGGACTCTTAAGACAGAACTTGCACAACCCGGTCGTACCTATCAATACCAATTTGATGGCGCTGATGGTGTGAAACGCGTGCGAATAGATCCTTATAGCTTTTCCACAAGCGAAGAGAACGGTACAGCCTATTCTATCGTTGTTGATCCTCATAGTTTTTCTTGGAAGGATCATAGTTGGATAGAAAAAAGAACTTCTTCACAACCACCCCATTCTCCGAGTATCTATGAAGTACATGTCGATTCATGGAAGCGTGAAAAGGGAGTGTCACTGAATTTTCGCGAATTAGCGCATGAACTCGTCAAGTACAGTAAAGAGATGGGATTTACTCATGTCGAACTTTATGGCGTACTTGATCATAAATTGATTGTTAGCTGGGGCTATCAAGTTGATAACTATTTTGCTCCCAATCATCGTTTGGGAAGCTCTGATGATTTCAAGTATCTTGTTGATTACTTGCACCAACATCAAATCGGCGTGATTGTCGATTGGATCCCAACGCATTTCAAGCATGATCATTTCAACGAAAAATTTAATACATCCGTGTTGCATCGTTATGATGGAAGCGATCTGTTGGGGACCGAGGCTTCTCTTTGGGGTACCCTCTTTTTTGATTTCAACAAAGAAGAAGCGCGTCATTTATTGAAGGCAAGTGCCTTGCATTGGATAGACTACTTTCATGTCGATGGTTTGAGATATGATGCGGTGGGCTTGATGATTAAAAGAGAGAAAGTCGCTAAAAGTGGGGCCAAAGTAGAACATCCTGTTGCCAAGGTAGAACACCCTGCTGGCAAGGTAGAATACCCTGCCGCTATAGCTTTCTTACAAGATTTGAATACAACCATTCACCGAGAATTTCCAGGTATAGTGTTGTTAGCAGAAGAGCTTGACGGATATCCTGGGGTTACCAAACCCGTGAAAGAGGGGGGCTTAGGATTTGATCTACGCCTAGCTTGTAATTGGCATTATCATATGACTGGCTTTTTGAGTAAGTCGCTTGGTCAGCGCAAAGCACATCACGGAGAGCTTGTGTGGTCATTAAGTCGATTCAAAGAAGCCTCAGACGAGGTCTTATCACATACTCATGATGACACTTCTGTACAGAACCATGGGAAAGCTCTCTATCACATGTCAGCGATGGATACTCCTGCAAAAAAATGCGCTGATTTGCGTAATCTCTATGCTTACCAGGGGTTAGCACAACACTCTGGAACACTTATTCACATGGGAGAAGAATTGGGACAGCGCGTTGCTTGGGATCAATCCATGAAACAACAACGCTCTGCCGTTGAATGGGAAGCGGTATTATCAGATCATGCTGATGCCGTTCATCATCGTGGAGTGCGAAATGTGGTCAAAGAGATCAATCTATTAAGAACGACAAAACCAGAGTATTGGCAGAAAGATGGGGGAGGAATAACGGTTGTTAATACTTCTGACTCTGATAATAACGTGATTAGTTACTACCGTCGAGATAAAAAAGGGAATCTTTTACTCATAGTTCATAATTTTTCTGACAACGCTTTTCCTAGTTATGATCTAATCTTTCCTCCAACTGATCTCCACTGTGCTCAGTTAAAAACAGCTCGCGAAATTTTTAATTCAGACGACAAAAGTTTTGGAGGAAAAGGCGAGCATCGCAATGAAAGCACCACTATTTTGCGCAACGAAAAGGGCGTATCCTGGGGATTGCAATACAAACTGCCCCCCTTAGCAACACTTGTATTTGAATGTAGTTAGAGAGAATTGTGTGTATATATTAAATGTGTTAAAATTATTGTAGATTAATTATTGTTGTTATGGGGTTTTATGGCGTTAAAAATTGAGCCACTTAAATTAGATCTTGCTGTTCTAGCACTCCCTGCAACAAAACCGCAGGAACAAGACATTCCACAAAAGAAAGAGGGATTGAAAGAGGTCATCGACCTCTTACGAGAAGGGAGTGAAGAACCTGCTCTGACGTTGTTTTCTAAACTGAGCATGGAGCATCAGAATGCGATTTACGGACAAATCTGGCGTATCATGGGCGGCCCTCAGATTGAGAAATATGGGGAAAAAGCATTTCTCAACCAAAGTGGTCTTTCTGCAGAATTGCGCCCTAGTTTAGCTCAAAAAGCACAGGCGATCGATGCATACTTAGCTTTGCAAGCTCATCGAGAACATGGCAAGCATCTCCACTCTTTGAAAGATAAGTATAATATCCAGGCAAAAAAACACGCAGAACTGATTAGACCTATTTGGGGAAATCCCTATGATGCCACGCTCGTGCCGCTAAAAGGGGGATTTATCAACGCAAATTTAGTGTTGGGTGGCAAGTACATTCAAACCCAAGCTCCCTTAAAACGCACAGTCGATCACTTTTGGAGAATGATTCAAGAGCAAGGGGTTAAGACGATTGTGATGCTTCCTGAATTGCATGAAGATCAGATTTTTTACTACTTTCCTCAAGAAATCGGACAATCATCGAAGATTGACGGAATGAAGATCACTCTCATGGATGAAGAAGTGACAGCCTACTCCGCTGGAAAGCATAAACCCACACTTGCCACACGGAAAATTCTTCTCGAAGTGGAAGGTCAACCACCGAGAGAAGTGACCCATTTTCACTATGTAAATTGGGTGGACAATACGTTCCCCAATCGAAAATGCTTGCTCAAGTTGATCGACAAAGTCAGTGAAGCGCAAGCAGAGAGCTTAAGTCCTATTGTAGTGCATTGTCGTTTCGGAAAAGGAAGGACCATGACATTTACAACCACCCACCATCTAGTAACTGAACGCCGTGCGGGAAGAAATCCCGATCTCATGGACTTGGTTAAAAACCAGTCGCATCCTGAAACTGGGCGATCGAGCATGATGCTCACTGAGCACCAATTTTTAGGCTGCCATGACATTTACAGCTTGACGATTCCTGCTGCATTAACCTCTAAATCCGTTGTTGCATTACCTGGAACAATCACATTGCGCAAAGAACCTATGACAGTAGAAGGAAATCTTGCCAAGGTTGCTAAACTCTTTGCAGAAAATCAAGAGCAACAAGCATTAAAGCTAGCTGCTGGTATTCCTCAATCTCTATTGAATCAAATTTATGGAAAGTTATGGAAAGTTATGGGTAGCCCACGACAGGATGATTTTGGCAGAAACGCTTTTCACAATCATCACGGGTTAAGTGCTCCTGCGCTCAAAAAGGCCGAGGCGATTTGTCAACATCTAGGACTACAGCTCAAGGATTTGCACGAGGCAGGTAGAGATCGAGAACATGTGGTTTTCACTCATCAGTTAACAGTAGAAGATCTTCCACTTACTTTGGAAAAAGGGGATTTTGAAGGATTAAAGGGAAATTTTATTTCTAAGGATATCCTAGCTGCTCTTAAAAAGGATCCGATCTTAAAAAGACTCCTTGAAGATGATACAGGTGTCGATGGTCCTTTAGAAGGGCACTGTCAAAGGGTTATAGCTAACTTTGAGAGATTCTTTGCTTCTTCTTTCGAGTTCCCAAAACCGATGACCTCTCAATTATTTCGTCTATTTTTGGCTTTACATGATCTTGCAAAACCTGGGATGCAGGGTTTAGCAAAAAATGAAGAGCGTATAACGGCTGAACATGAAATCACTTCCAAGATGATGGAAAAAGTTCTTTCCTTGTTGGGTTTTAGTGGTGAACAAGTGCAGTGGTGTCAATTTCTCGTTAAACGAGATCCTATCGGTGACTATTTAAAAGCATCGGGAGAGGAGGTCTCCTTAAGAGAAGCAGAGCTTCTCAAGCATGTTAAAGAAGCAAGTCATGCTTTAAGTGTGTCACCGCGTGAATATTTTGATGTACATTTTTGCTACTACATGTGCGATGCCGGAAGTTATACAAAAGTAGCGGGAAGTCAAGGACTTGATGCTCATTTTCTGTTTGATCTGGAGCATTCTAAAATGCAACTCGCAAGTCATAATCAAAGCAAAATAGAGAAGCTACTCGAAAAAATCTAAGGTTAGCAATTCTTCTTTGCACATAAAGAGCCGAGCGCTAAACTGCTCTTTCTTCAGGAGAGGAATGATGAGAAAAGGTCTCTTATGGATTGGGATTGCCATTCTATCTGTTGCATTCTTTATCTTGTTCCACCGCACTCAAGATTCACAGGTTCAAGTCAAAGTGTTTAGAACCAATTTAATGCAGGAGATCATCCATTTTGATCCTCGGATTGCAGATGATTCTGTCTCTTTACAAATGAGTAGTCTCTTGTTTGCTGGTTTAACCACCTTGGATAAAGGCAAGGTTGAGCTCGATTTAGCTCAGTTTTATTCTTTATCTCAGGATCAAAAAACGTATCAATTCGTTCTTAAAGAATCTAGTTGGTCAGATGGTAGTTTAATTACGGCTGAAGATTTTGAACAATCGTGGAAGCAATACATACAGGAGGGGTTTCCTGCTAGTTTGAAAGAGATGGTTTCCATGATTCAACATGTCAAAGTACTAGATGAGAAAACTCTTGAAATCCAACTTCATTATCCAGTGGCTTATTTTTTGCAATTACTAGCTCATCCCACTCTATTTCCTGTGCATCAAACCATGCGTGCATCGCGTCAAATAACGCCTCTTTCAATTGTATGTTCAGGTCCCTACACATTGATCCACAACGATCTAGATAAAATAGTATTGAAAAAAAACCATTACTTTCACAACAGAGATGGATTGACGTTGGATGGTATCCATTTCAGCAAAATTCGCGATGCTCACACGGCCTTAGCTCTATTTGAAAAGGGGGAGTTTGATTGGCTGGGATCACCTCTTTCTGATTTGCCCTTAGATGCCCTGCCGCAATTGCGTCAAAAAGGGTTATTGAAAAGTCATCCTCTTTTAGATACGCGCTTTCTCTATTTTAACACTCAAGAATATCCCTTTAATAACGTGCATGTTCGAAGAGCATTGACATTAGCCATTAATCGCCAAGCAATTATCGACGATGTGCTTCACAATGAAGATAGACCAGGTCTTGGTTATGTGCCCTATGCACAGAAGTTAGAGCATTGGCATCCCTTTTTTCAGGATGGTGATGTTATAGGGGCGAGAGAACATTTTAAATTGGCATTAGAAGAGCTCCACCTCTCGGCGGAAGAATTTCCTGAGATTACCTTGAGCTACAATACTTCTGATCAATGGAGAAGGGTGATGCAAGTCATCCAAGAACAGTGGCGCCAAGTTTTAGGGATTAAGGTTCAGATTCAGCAGGCTGATTGGCCCATTCACATGGATAAACTAAGAAGAGGATTGTATCAAGTAGCACGCTGTGGAAGAACTGCCGATTTTAATGATTCGATAGCGTTTCTTCAGCAGTTACTTTCGTTTAATGCACAGAATTTTTGCCTGTGGAAAAACGAACGCTATGACGAGATCCTTCGGAAGGCTCAAATGCTGAGTTCCGAGGAAGAGAGGATCGCATACTATGAACAAGCAGAGCAAATCTTGATAGACGAGATGCCCCTTGCTCCACTGATCTTTCCCTGTGCTTATACAATTCAACAAGACGGGGTTCAAGGGGTGGAAATCTCGCCTCTTTACTACGCGATATTCACTCATGTGCAGTTAGACCTCTTTCAAAAGAGGTCTATTGAAGGGCCATGAATAAAAGTTGCAATTTGTCTAAGGTTCTACCAGTCTTTCCCTTACCAAAGACTGCCTATTTTCAACAGTTGTGGTGTGGCATCGAAACTTTGGTCGAACAGGTATTTTCTGTTTTAGAGGGAAGTATTGCAGAGATTGATGAATCTTTACCATTGGTCACATGGTTTCCCCTTACTAGTGTGCCGGCTATTTTACCCATTGTATTACTTACAAGGTCTCATGAACGTTTCTCCAATGGAACGGGACGTTACTTCATTGATGCGATTAATAGGTATGCTTTACCTGGTCATTTTTTAAGCGTCGAGGCTTCGACCACGGTTGATTTTTACTTATCAGATCGCCCTGAGGTCAAGTATGGATTATCTCACATTGGCGTCCTCATTAAAACAGCAGAAGAATGGACTGCCCTTCAAAAAAATCTTCCCCAATTAGCAGAAGAAATACGGATTACAGTGCGAGCTGTACATGAAGCGAGAAGGATCGTTTCAATTAAACAACTAAAAGAGGCTGAAAAAGCTTTACTTTTGCGCGAACAGCTGACGTCACTTTGGAAAAGGGATTGCAGAGAATTTGAATTGAATCTCTTTGATCAGGTGCAACATTGGTTGACCAAAGCCAAGGCGGAAGATCAGAAGGCTAGAATATGGAAGGAGATTCTTCCTCATGTGGGCAATGAAGAGAAAATTTTTTTTGATCGCGATATGTTTGTTGAGATTCAAGCACTGCTTTTGGTCTACACTGATCGCTTCATCGCAGCTAGAAGGCTCAAGGATTTAGCGCGACTTGTCTGTTATCAGTATTTTTCTAAGAAAAAGCTCCAGCACGATCTTGAAAAAGAAGCATTCAAACGCCACTCTTATCTCAAAATTTATAAAACGGGCTATCAAACGGAAGGGATGAGAACATTGGGCATCTCGATCGGACTCAATTTACTCAATCGCTATGAATTGCTGGATGTTAATCATATCCTTACTTCAGTGCAAACGTTTGTGCCCTCTTTACAACTCGTACCTGATTCCTACCTTTCTGACGCGCGCCATGAGACGATGCGATTTTATTACTTGGAAGTACACAAAGAAGATCAGAGCCAAATTTCAGAACAGGAATTCATCTTGTTAAAGTCTCGCTTGACACAAGAGCTAGAAGAGAGGATTGAGAATGTGCACCATCCTCTATTTGAACCCACCAATGAAGAAGAGTTGTTGAAGTACGTTGCGATCCTCTCCCAAGAATTGAATAAGGAAGATTTACCACAAGTTGTCATCACATTTGATCGTCAAGCGCAAGATGTCTTTTCCTTCCATATTATCATCTTGCGTCATGTTCATCCCGATTCAACGCCTGTAAGGGAGTTGCTAGAAAAGGTGTCTCCGCCCTACAGGTGGTTGGAAGAAAGGGTCAAAAGGATCAAATCTCCCCATGGAGATTGCTGTAAGGAAGCAACCATCATCAAGGCAATCTTTCCCAAAATGGTGTTTTTCCGAAAAGATTTTGCCTTGGATCTTGGGAAAGCGCGCACATCGCTCAGTGGTATTTTAGAACAGGCTATCGGCGAGTTTCGCGATTATAATGGGGGAACCTTTGAAGTGCAGCAGCGGTCTTTCTCTAGTTTTAAAGAGGGATTTGTGGAGAGCGAAGAACTCTTACTAGAACGGTTTTTCTATGGGATTGAACCCACTTTCATGCAAAGGGTACTTGATTCAGAGCTTCTCAAAGAAGGGTATGCGTTGCTTAAACAGGTTGTTCGAAAAGAATTTGAAGTGCTGCCTTTTGCGGTATTGGACAGTCTTCATAAGCAGGGCGTCATTGTTGCCATAGCAAGCCCTTTTCTTAAGTCTACAGATGATTTGTTTCAGCACATGTTCAGTTTGCGCCACCGATTTCCTTCTTTAGCTTTTTGTTCTCTATGGATCGGTAACATATTTGCTCTAGTGTTGTTCTATTCCACGCCTGATACATGCCAACAACATGACTATCTGTCTACTGTAGGGGAGATGATCGCTGAATCTTTTAAATTAAGTGAAACAGATCGCGTAAAAGGGCAAGAGTTACTTCAATTAAGATCAGTAGAATGATCGTTACCTCTAAGCGAGAACTATGTTGATGGTTAAGCTCGCTTGATAAAATTTCAAATAGTTCGTGCACAACGTTGAGGCGTTTATTCAAGATTTCAACTCTTTTATTGACATCGAGATAATGCGCTGTACGTCGATAATAGGGCTCTAATTCGGGATAATCCCAGAAAAATTCAGGGGTATCGAGAATCTCACTATGTAAATTGATGAAATTCCTTTCGATGAAAATCTCTCCCATGGTACGAGAGATTTCGCGTCGTGATAGCGATATTTTTCCTTTTTTAGCTAAATCGCTAGGTAGTTGTTTTGTGTGATCAATCGTTTTTTGGATCAACTCTTCAAAGGTTGTCAATTTCACGGATTGTGCAAGACCGTGGGAGACAGCTAATTTAGTCAACGTGCTTTTGTTATGTAAACAGATCTCATCCTCTTCGATTGTCATCGAATCGCCATAAGTAAAGGTGAACTCATCGAGTTCCGCTTTAGTGTTAGGCTCTTTTTCGAATTCTTTAAGCGAATGCAGTATCTCTTTTTCTTCTTCCTCAGTAAATCCCCAACACACAATCGATCCATAGGGGAAATAAAAAAGATCCCCTTTGATCCGCTTTTCTTCTTTGATTTGGACGTGGATAACATCGCGGAATAGCTGGTTAGAACCAAGTCGTTGAAGGGATTGGAAAAGGCGGGTGATGTCGTACGACGAAGCTGTACAATAGCAGGAACAACGCATGGTCTCACTATACCCCAAGCCCCCTATTTATACACAACGTGTTTCATATCCTTGCCCTTGCCGTTGCCCCTGCCCTTGCCCAATTAGTGGGTAGGAAATTCACAAATTTTTGGGCAAGGGCACGGACAGGGGCAAGCATCCTATTAACCCAACTTGCCCCCTATCCTCCTTTATCCGCGAGCTGCGACAGGCAATCTGCTGCGCTTCGTTCGTCGCCAAGGTGAACTACCTTGGCTTCCTCACGAATCTTGCATCTTACCTGTCTCGCTTACGCGTCTAAGGGAGGATAGGGGGCAAGTTGGGTTATTACTCTTTTGCTTGATATAAATTTTTCAATACCATCTTGAGACCTCATAACTAAGGGGCATTCTATCAGCAAGATGTCTATTGAAAATTTCAGCCTGCCTTCTTGCCCTACCACCAGATGACAAGTCTGTTAACTGAGCCAACAAGATCAACGATTGAATGATAGAACGATTTAACGATGAAAAATAAATTGATTTTTTCTTTTTTTATCGTTCAATCGTTCTATCATTCAATCGTTGATCTTGTTCGTTCGTTTAAAAGAGCTTGAAAGGATTTGTCAGGAACGGGTAGAATTTTTACTTCTTACACTCGCGGGGGTGGCGGAATTGGTAGACGCGCTACTTTGAGGTGGTAGTGAGGCAACTTGTGAGGGTTCGAGTCCCTCCTCTCGCACATTACCGAACGTTTTTTCAGAAATGTCCAAACGTTCGGCTTTTTTATTTCCTAACTCCTTCTGAAATAAGCCTATAAGAGCGACTGCTTCATTCAATCCACTGGTTCGATAATTTCCATTCTCAAAAACCAGTTTTCTAGTGAATATCGAACCAAGAAGTTTTTTTTTTACATATGGGGATGCTTGGTTGTAGTGAACGTCGAGGTTGCCTAATAGAGACATGCCATAGCGGCAGTACTTCATAAAGTTGCTATCCGTGCTTGTTAGTCGAGATATTTGAGCCTGTAGTTGCTGGATTTCATCCTTATAAAATGTTTTCATCCGTTATACCTTAACGTATAATTTTTCAAAGCGAAAAATAGACAACTCTATTTTCAAGCTCGTTTTTTATCTTCATGCGAAAGAATGGTTCTATTTAAGGAGGACTATAAAGAGTTTAATGGGTAGAGTCCCAGGGGCAGATGGGACCCAAATTCAACGGATGTTTGGAATTGTTAGCAAGCCACTCGTTTACACGGGATACTTCTGTGCAACACACAAAACCGCAGGCATCTCCAGAATGAGGAAGAAAAGCAGGTGTTGCTGTCTTATTTCCACCATCCCTCAAATAATCGTTCCACAGCTGCAACTCTATCTCTTTTCTATTACAGAGCCCATGTGGCAAAACAAAGAAGGCCAAAAATTGGCTATTAACCTAACTTGCCCCCTATCCTTCCTTAGACGCGTAAGTGAGACAGGCAATCTGCTGCGCTTCGTTCGTCGCCAAGGTGAACTACCTTGGCTTCCTCACGAATCTTGCATCTTACCTGTCTCGCTTACGCGTCTAAGGGAGGATATGGGGCAAGTTGGGTTAGTAGATTTGTTTCACGCTAACATGAGCTTGGCGAGCAGCTTCTTCATAAGTGGGACAAGCGAGAAGATAGGGAAGTACTTGTAATTGTCGTTTCGTCATATGACTTTTCATAACTTATCCTTCCTCTATTTTGGCCTGTTTTCCAAAACAAGTTTTGCTTTCCATTGTAAGAGAGGGTGAGTATTAATTTTCTCAACTAGGCTGCGATCATCTGTGGCCAGTGTTGCGTCTATTCTCCCATGCTCAAATAAACTTTGCAGAAAAGTTCTCTCACGTTCTCTTAAAGGAAAAAGAGGCTTCAGTGCAGTTTTGCAATCCATTAGCAATTGATTTGTCCAGCCTAGCCAATCGTCATTGCGAAATGCACGTTTTCTGAGCACAGGAATAAGCTGGTCTTTAAGCTCGCTTTCCTCAAAGTGAATCTCATCGCTCGATATCTCTCGCCAGTCTTTTGTTCCCATTGCTCCATACACAAGACATGCTAGTCTTAGTTGCTCGATATCTAAGGAACATTTCGTGAGCAATTGATGAGCATCGAACAGATCACGAGAAGCATGTCTCCCAAATAGAGCTGAAAGCTTACCTGCACCAAGCTCATGAAGGTCCAAAAGTGGAATCTCTTTAGTTTTTCTCGTCCCAATGCTGTGTGAACGTTTCTTATGTATTCCGTATAAAGGCATTCTAAACATGTAATTCAGGTCGACTTCTAGGTTGCCATTCCCTCCAAGCGCACTTGCATAACGAAGTTGCCATTTTCCTCCTGCATGTTTTTCAGGGATACGTCGAATACTTAAACTCTCTCTCTGAAATATGGCTTCTAAAGCTTTTTCTACCTCAGGACGTTCAAGAAGCATCTCTTGTCGATCAAGTTGTCCAATATAGTTCAGGTCAATATCCACAGATAATCGGGGAAGATCGAAGAAGAACAAGTTAAGGGCTGTTCCTCCTTTTAGAACCAACCGCTCTTTCAAAAAGGGATGTACGCTAATACCATCCAGGATGGCCATCAAATGCCAAACTTTTTCCATGATTTCAGGACGGAATCCTGTCTCTAGGGCTTCTTTCAATAATTCTTGCTTAGATATTTCCATTAGGCTCTTCCCATTCACGATTGATCAAACTCAAAGGGACAATTAGATTCCATTTTGAGATCATTTTTTGAGGTTGTTTAGATTTACGTTCTAGGTAATGCGGTTTCAGTGGGCGATATTTACAAAGGTTTTCGAGATAATTTTCTGGTATCATTAATCTTTCACGATGAGCCTCTAAGAAAAATCCGAGTTTAGCAATGGTGGTCGCATTGTCCAAAAGAAGGACATACTTCAACACCTGGTCTAGATCGAGGTATTCAATGCTTTCAAGAGAAAGCCAAATTTCTTCCCAAGAGCCACATAAATGCGGGCGGTCTAAAATATCAACCAACGTACGTTCAAGAGTAGTCACTAATATGCTTTGACCTAGGCGATCAACGGATTGGGTTCCAAACTGCTCATTATTGTTTGTCTTCAAGGCTGTTGGAATTGAAACAGCCTGATATTCAATGTCTTTAAAAACGAAAGAAGCCATTACCCGTTTTTTTGAGATGTAGATAAATTTGCTAGAAGTACTATGCAATTTTCCGTGTAAATCGAGGGCTGTTCGATAGCCCAATATTGCATCCTCGGCCATCTTGCTCGTTACTAAAAAAGGATCAACAGGATAAGAGCTTGCAATTACTCCCTTAGGAATAGAATAATACAAACCTCGTCGAATGCGGAGGATATGGCCTTCTTTTTGGTGGTAAGCTAGAGAGTTATGTAGGGTGGAATAATTGACAGCACGAGCAGACTCCTTAGCTAACCAAGCAGTTAGCTCTTCTACCGTAAATATCTGATATTGAGCGAAGAAGGAGTCGAGTTTCATATGACTTGTCCTTTTTCTTTATTATCACTAATTTTCTTAGTATTTTTCAAGAAAATTATCAAGTTATTTGAGAAGAAGATTGCATATTTTCTTGATTACTCATATAAGAATTAGTGATTTTCAAGAAAATGATCAAGAGAGTCTGTTACGAAAGGCTCTGCTAAAAAAACTTTACCAAGGAAAGGGGTCAAGATGCTTCTTCGGTTTTTTGCCATTGTTGCCGTGGTTTTTATTTCTTCATCAGCTTACTCCATACCCTCTAACGTAGATTCAAAAACGCCGATTATTGTTTATTTCAAGGGAACTTGCTGTGCAGGGAAGTCCACTCTTATTCAACCAATCAGGCAAAGATGGGAGAATTTGGAAATCGTAGATGAAGATCCAATAGTACATAGGACGTATCCCAATGCTGTTGCGCTCAGATTCCCTATTGAATATGCAAACATTATAAATGCCATTGCTGAACACAACCTCTATCATGCCCTTCGATCAAAAGACATTCTGTTTAAGAAGACTGCTACCCAAGAAGAATGCATAAAAGCAAGCAATGCTTTAAGTTCTATCCAAAATGAGTTAAACCAGTCTCAAAACCTACAGTGGAAAGAAGAGGTCAATGAAGGAATTCGCAAAGAACTCATAGAGACAATTCAATTAGCTCTTCAAAATGAGAGAAGTGTTCTGCTCGACTCATGGTATTTCACAGCAGATCAAATTCAAGAGTTATTTCCAACAACCCCTGTGGTAAGAGTAATGCTATACTGTCCCTTTCCAATCGCTTACGAAAGACTGCAAAAAAGAAACAAGGAGTCAATAGAGCAAGAAAACCTACAAGAGAAGCGATACATGAATCAACTTATGGGTAGTTTTTGTTCGCTTTATCAGATGAGTGATCAACCAGCTCAACCAATTCAAATTATTAACAGACAAGAACTAGATAAGATTTTTAATTCGATTTGTTTAACTCTTGAAGGTGAAAATATCCATGATCAAAAACAAATTTTTACTTTTGGAGAATACTCACAGTCTCGATTTCAAAAGCTTCAAACTGAATTTATGCAACCATTTGTAGATCTTGAATCTGCAAATTTATACATCTCTCCGAAAGAAAAACAGGATTTTATTATCGATCATACCACGGGAGATATTGAGAAAGCCCTTGATCTTTTGGAAGAGGTTATGAATTTAGCGGAAGCCTCAAATGGGAAAACGACCCAAAAGTTGGAGGAGGAGATGAGTATATCTACTGGTTCTACTTCTTATTAGGAGGTAGTAGGCAAGAGCTGAAGAGCCTTTTATAGGCTTCCTACTGCCATTTCCTGGATAAACTTCTCGCCCTCTCTGTTTGCGTCTATCGAATGAATTTTTATAAAGGGTTCAAGCTCAAAGATTTTTCTCATTCCCTCGATAAATTGGTTCGATGTAAGATCGGTGAAGGGCATCAGTTCTTTCGGTGGATCCACAGCCGATCTTTACCAAGAATAATTTTAGTTCCAAATTTTTCATCCACAGCTGCTTTCACTCCAGAAAACATGGGAATGTTAGGGGCATAATCGTGGCCTGCTAATAAACCTCCGCGACGCACTTTAGGTAGCCACGATTGGATATCTTGCTTAACTTCAGCATACTCATGATTGCCATCGATGAAAACTAGATCAATTTCATTAGGGACTAATGCCGCTGCTTGTGTGGAGGGCATGCGATAAATTGTCACCTGAGGATCATCCTGAAACAGGGTGCTTACATGGTGATAAGCCTGTGCATAATGTCGGTTCTTGCGCGAAATGGGAGTGCCGCTTAATAAATAATTTGAAGTGAGTTGCCAAGGATCTACCAAGAAGAGCTGGGCTTGTGGAAAGAGGTTGCGAAAAAGCTGAGAGGTCTCTCCTCTATTGACCCCAATCTCGACAATGCTCTTTACCTCAACGTCTAAAGCCCAGCACAGGAACGAAAGATGGGGAGCTCGGTGTTCGATCAAACTTAAGTCAAATGCTTCTTGCCACTGCATGGTCATAAGAGGTCTATAGTCTTTTTTTAAAGTAGATGTCAATTTTGTGCAAGAGAGAGGGATGGCAGGAAAGAGTGCGCAATTGTGAAAAATGTTTGGCGTGATGAAGAGTCAGAAGGATAGACCATTCCTCTGCGGTAAATGAAGCATCTGCTCCTGTAGAATGAAGGCGGCATAAGCTCTCACCTTGGCTCAATATTTCCGCTTGTCTGTCGCATAAGTTGCACGTTGCAGAAAGAGCAAGAAGCCCCTCTGCGGTTAAAAATTTAAGCTGGAAACTTGCGAGTAGGATTTCGGGCGCTTGGAAGGTGGGAATTTGTTTTAAATAAGAACGGAATAGAAAGTACGTGTCAGCAGAGGATTTACCCGCGAGTTGCGAGGTGAGAATGGATTGAGCCATTTGTCCTGCAATGGCTAGTGAAGAAAAAGCTTGGCGCAATGGGAGGTTGGAATCGAGCAGGCTCCCATCGACAAACGTCAACAGTTCAGAGTTTTTGCGTTTGATAAGAAATTCGACTCGTGAAAAGGGATTACATAGGGAAAGGAGGGGAAGGTTGCGGGAAGAAATTCCTTTAATAAGAACACTGATCATCCCTGCATAAGGAGTGAAGACGCTCACAATGCGTTGACTGTCTTTATACTCAAGAGAGCGAAGTACGATCCCTTCTGTTTTTTCTTCGTTCATTCTTGCATTGTAGCCAAAACTTGATTTTTTCTCAGCAAATGGCTATCGTACTTCACATTAGACCTCTTTAGAAATTAAGGTTCTGTCGATTTTTGGGTTCTTTTGAGCCGAGTTTTCGATTCTTTTTGCGGGGATTGTATCTTGTTTCGTATACTATCCCCGCAAAAAGAATCGAAAATCGGCCAAAATAATCCCGAAAATCGACGAACCCTTAGTTTCGAAAGAGGTCTGTTCTTGCACCGATAGCTCAACCGGATAGAGTACCCGGCTTCGAACCGGGTGGTTACAGGTTCGACTCCTGTTCGGTGCACATTTCCTGAGGCATTTTCAGAAATGGCGGGATATTCGTTTTTTATTTTTTAAGTCTTTCTGAAACAGTTCAATAAGACCCACTGCTTCATAACTTACTGGAGTTTGGACTAATTTCGCGCCGAATCGGCGCAAAATCAGTTAATATCCTGAGAAGCCCCAATGGCGCTGCAGATAAGAGACAATAATTTTTCCAAGCACAGGAAGAAGCCGATCTTTTAAAACATCGCTAACTATGGAATCTAGAGCAGCTCCTGAGTGAACAGTGAGGGTCTCTATGTTTTCGATATCCTCGTTTTCCTTTTCAGTTCGCAGAGCATTGCGATCAAGACCAAAATCAAGCACACCAAGCAGCCAGACAGGCTTGAATCCAGGATTATAGACATACCCGACCCTAGAAGGGATGTAGTCTCCTTCTTCGTACACATACACCTCAAGGAAATTGAAACAATCCTCATGATTAAAGAGGCTACTTGTATGTTCACCCATTCTTATGCTACCATCTTTGTTCTCGATTTTTATAATATTATGCCTTGGAAACGGTGTCTTTTGACATCGCTAACTTGAATGCGTCCAAGGAGCCTTGAAAAAGGGGCTCAATTGAAGCTTCTGGAGCTTTTGCACTGCCAGCTACCGCAACTTGAAAAACTGCCTCAACTGAAGCTACCGGAACTTTTGGACTGCCATCTTTCAACTTACTTGAAGCTTCTGGAGCTTTTGCACTGCCAGCTACCCCAACTTGAAAAACTGGCACAATTGAAGCTTCCGGAACTTTTGGAATGACAGCTGCCGCAAAATGATCCTCATAGAGTTTGGGTTGTCCACCACGGGCTCTGGCAGAACGAAACAAGGCGGAAAAAGCGCCTACTAAGGCCAAGAAGAGCCCGTGAAGGAGAATTAATACAACTTGATGGTTCTGAACATGAATGGTTCTTAGGAGGACGCTCACCTTTATTAAATTTTTCTTTTTCTGCCATATCTTTTCGTTTTGTTTTTTTCTAGACTCGTATTTTATTTCTATTATAATAGATTATCTTAAATCATAATAAAAGGAATTGTTTCATGAAATATCTTTTTACACTATTAAGCTGTCTGGCATTTGGATGTGCCTTTGCAGAAACCATTCAACATGTTGAGTATCATTTACCAAAAGCTGCTGAAAATTGGGTAGTTGGTAATAAATTGGAAAGTGAAAAAGGAACCACGATTATCTATATTCCCCCAGGAGTAGAAAGACAAAATGCGAAAGAGTTTTTTGGGGTCAACTCCAATTGTCTTACTTCTAAAAACGATCCTGCTTCAATCAAAGTGGGATTAGCTAGAAGTTTTCCCAATATGAACATAGATTTCCGTGTGCTTGAACAGGATAAAGATAGCATAGCATATGAATGGTCTGCGCAAGAAAATGGCATTGAAAAAACTCATGGGTGGGGACGTGCCTTTTCGAATAAGGATGGTAGCGTGGTCTTGGGTTATTACACCGAAGATATATCCAATGTACCACAAGCGCGTTCCATTTGGGTGCAAGCCTTAAAAGAAGCAAGGCAATAGATTGCAGGAATGATTACCTCGATAGAATGAATTTTCTCTCCGCTTTTTGATTCTGTGATATAATCCCCACAAAATGAATCTAAAAAGTCGATTCAAAAGAATCCAAAATTGACAGAACCCTGGTTTCAAAAGACGGTCTAAAATATGGTTTCCATTTTTTCTCATACACAGCTCAGTTTTAAACAAGCACTGTTCTCCCTTTTTGGTAAGGGTAAGCAGCATGCTGCCTCTCTCTATTCTGAGTGGTTTAGAGCGGGTTCTCTCCAAGGGGAATGGGCAGAACCTCAAGCTCAGGGTTTAGTTAAAAAGATGATCTCTGCCATTGACTGTTCTTTACCCCAGCAGATTCGAGAACACGAAGAAGGAGAGATTTCAAAATTTCTCTTACAGTTTTCTGATCAACTCATCAGTGAATCCGTCTTAATTCCCATGGAGTCGGGGATCACCTTGTGCATTTCATCCCAAATTGGATGTGCGATGGGATGTGCGTTTTGCGAGACGGGCAAAATGGGGCTATTACGCCATCTTTCATGTTGCGAAATTGTACAGCAAGCATTTTGGGCGCGGTTTGTGCTAAAAAAAAGAATTCGCAATATCGTGTTCATGGGCATGGGAGAGCCCTTCGACAACTTTGATGAAGTGCGTCGAGCGGTAGAGATTTTAACTGACGAAGGGGGCTTTGGACTGGGCAAAAGTCGGATTACACTGTCGACGAGTGGTCGCGTGGATGGGATTTACAGGATGATCAATGAGATGGATCCTGCCGTGAACCTTGCCGTGTCAGTCAATGCGCCCAATGATGAAGTGCGCCAGAAGATCATGCCTATCAATCGCACATGGAACATGGAACAATTGAAAGAGGCGATGCGCGCTTATTGCGCGCATCCGCGTAGAGAAATTTTTGTTGAATACGTTCTAATCCAAGGAGTTAACGATAAGGTAGAAGACGCGGATCAGCTTGCTCTTTATCTTCAAGGTTTGCGCGTCAAGGTAAACTTGATACCGTATAATCCTCAAAAGCGCGACCGGTTCATGCCGCCTGATGAAACTCACAGAGAAGCTTTCCTGCAGAGAATGCGCGGTCATGGCTTTCACACTTTATTGCGAGGGACAAAAGGGCAAAAGATCATGGCAGCTTGTGGTCAATTAGGCGATGTCGACTGGCGCCGTCAGTACGTGACGATTCCCTCGCGTAAACGCGAAGGCTGATTACCTAAAAGTACCCTACGATCAGGGCAAGGGCTAGGGCAGGGGAGTTAGCTTTTTCTGACTTGAGGAATTTGATCTAAGAAGTTATAGTGATAACACGCATATGTAGAACTGGGCGAGGTGCTCTATGGATAACACAAAGAAGTTTCAAGAAGAAGATGAGCTCGGATATCGAATTGATATTTTAGGAAGAAACATTGAAGTCACAGAACCTATGAGAGCGCATATCTGGAGCAAGATGTCCAAGATTGAGCGGTTTCATGCACACATCATGCATATTCAGTTCACGCTTGAGCTGCATCGATTAGAGCATTCTTGCACGGCTGTCGTCAAATTCGACCATATTAAAATCAAGGTGCAGGCGAACAGTTCTGACATGTATGCTTCCATTGATGAAACGATTATAAAATTGCAAGGGTTACTCAGCCGTTATAAAAGCCGCATCCAAGATCATCACAAACGAGCTCTTTCTGCCATCGATATGAAAGTCAATGTCTTACAGCGAGATGATCTTGAAGACATCAATGCTGACATTGAAGCGTATACTGCTAAAGAAAAGGTCACCGCTTTTCGTAAGCCAAAAGTGATAGGAGTGGAGACTAAGCCCTTGAAGGAATTGACAACAGACGAAGCTATGATGAAGATCGAGCTTTCGGGTGATCAGTTCTTGATTTTTCGTTCGGAAGAAGATCACAAGTTGAAGGTGATCTACCGACGAACAGATGGGCACTATGGACTTATTCAGCCCGAATAAAGGGCAGCTCTTTGACGAAGTGCGTCAGTTGTGGGTGACCGCTACTCCTGAAGAACAAGTCAGGCAAAGAGTCTTAAACAAAATGATCCATCGGTTGAGCTTTCCTAAAGACCTATTGGTCGTAGAGAAAGAACTAAAAACTCTTCCTCATCTTTCGGTCTGTCCGCCTCCTAATCGACGGTTAGATATCCTGTGTTATGCTAAGGATATCCATCCTGTTCATCCGCTTTACCCTTTACTTCTCATCGAATGTAAGGAACAAAAGCTGGATGAGCAGGCGATTGAACAATTAACGGGTTATAATGCTTATGTCCAAGCGTGTTTCATCGCGGTAGCAAGCCGTGAGGAAGAGCGCTTTGGCTATTTAGATAAAGATAAGATGAAGTACATCTTTCATCCTGGTCTACCTTCTTACAAGGATTTAATACGATGGGTCAAGCCTTAATCGCACCCCAGTTTCCCAATCTCCAACGACAACTAGAAGGACATGATGTCCTGTGCGTGTATGGTGTAGGAGACGGTTCATTTTATTCTCAGATTCAATCTTGGCTGAAAAAAAAAGAAGAACGGTACGCGATTTTTGTTGAAGAGGACGAGACCATTTTTTTACGAGCCAAAGAACTGCCTTTTGTTAAAGACCCTAAGGTGCGCCTTTATTATCATGGCAGCGAGGAAACTTTCGCGCAAATCGCTTGGGAATTTTTGTTTCTGAGCTGTACGCATGTCAATTGCGTTGAAGAAAAAAATGCTCGAGCAACTCAATTTTTCTATCTTCTAGATGTGGCGATGCATACCGTCAATTTACTTGCTGCTGACTCACGCGATATGGGACAGAGAATTCTTACGAATTTGATCCATAATTTATCCGCATTTCCTCAAGCTCTGTTGGGGAGTTCATTAAAAGATAGTTGTCGAGGAGTGCCAGCCATCATCTGTGGTGCTGGTCCTTCGCTCAACTCGATCATCCCTTTGCTATCCAAGCTCAAAGATAACGCTCTATTGATTGCTGGAGGGACAGCGATTAACGCACTGAACGCCCAAGGAATTATTCCTCATCTGGCTGCACATGTCGATCCTCATCCTCCCTATTCTCGTTTTTTACAGCAGGACATCGCAGAAACTCCCTTCCTCTACCAACATCGCTTTTCTCACGAATTGCTAGAGAAGGTACACGGTCCTCGCGTATGGATGGCGGGGTCTGGAAGTTATCCCCTCGAAGAATGGATGAACAGTTCCTGTGGCGTTGCTAGTGAAAGACGCGATAACGGATGGACTGTGGCTACTTTTTGTACATCATTAGCTCTGGAGTTGGGATGTAACACTCTCATTTTGGCAGGGATGGATTTTGCCTGTGGTGAGGATGAAGCCATTTACGCATCGGGCGTATCAGGACAAGAACACGCAGATGAATTCCTATCTTTTGAAGATGAAGCAGGAAACGAACATCTGACTAAAAGAGATTGGTTAATGAGTGCAGAGTGGCTCTCTGCCAAAGCGAAGGAATACTCTGATCGAAGATGGCTCAACGTCTCATCAGGTGGATTACCTATCAAGGAAATACCGAGGGTAGATCTTTCCTCACTCCTTTTTCCCACTTCTGATATCGATGCTCAACTACACGCTGTCTTAGCTCAAGCTACTGGTTCCTGTGTGGATCCAGCTCAAGTCAATATGACACTCGCTCAATTAAAAGAAAGTTTTCGCCAAACTTCTCACCAAGTGAAGCAACTATTTAATCTATGGAAAAAACTTCACCCGCGCCATCCTTTAGAAAATACAGATTATGTATTCATTCAAATGGAATTAGAGCAGGGGATCTGCTATCAGCACTTCCTTCAACCGCTTTGGGAGGTATGGAAACATCCGATCTTGCGCAAGGAACCCCATCCCGTAGGTAAACAACTTCATCGGTTACTGTTTTTCAACAATGTTCTCGACACGAACATGAGGGTTTTTGCATGACACATGAGATGTATCTCTTAAAAGATAATGACTTGATCCTGCGCGATCCGGAATTAGACATCGATATCACTTGTCCGTGTGATTCTACCGTCTCCCGGTTAACCTATGCTGATGGCACACTCAAAGCAGAAATGCATTACGCGCAAGGACAGTTGCACGGGCCTTCTACTTTTTTTGCACATACAGGGCAAATCTTAGCGCAAAGCTGGTATGTGAACGGAAAAAAAATGGGCAAGGTCAAGTACTACTACACATCGGGCCAATTAGCTTCCTTGCAGCGTTTTAAAGAAGGACAAGCTGAAGGGTTGCAAGAATATTGGTATGAGAAGGGGACTGTAAAATCTCTTTTGCCTTATAAGAAAGGCAAACTGCATGGAGAAGTGCGGTTATATTGGGAATCAGGACACTTTAAGCGCCTCATTCATTACGTACACGGCGTTCGTCATGGTCTTGATCAACTGTGGAATGAACAAGGAGTCTTAATCGATTCGGGAGAATATTCCGAAGGACAGCCCACCGGTTTACACCAGAGGTTTTACTCCCATGGTATCTTGCGAGAAGAGATATTCTATCATACACCTGCCCGTTATGATCAGAAAGAATGGAACCCCGATGGCAAACTCATGGTTGAAGGAATCTACGCTCCCGATCTCACGTATACCGAGCGGAGTTTTCTAGAGCCTCGAGGAGCCACTGTCAAACGAGGATACTGGGATGGACAGCGCTTACGCTGGAAATGAGATTCTCTTTAGAGAGAGGTATCCAGATCTTAGTTTTCTATTGACCTTGTATGCCGGTCAGCAAGAGCGCGTGTCCTATCACATGGACGATGAGATCTCTCGTTTTCTAGAAACATATTCTTCGCTGGATCAGATTGAGATCTTCTATCTCTACGGCATTGGCTCTGGAGAACACTATACAGCTTTACTACCGTGGCTTCGTGAAAAATCTGAACGTGTCCTCATCATCTTGGAAGATGATATGGAGGCAATCAATGCTTGGTTAGAATCCTCGTCCGCGTCTTCTTTGATTCAAGATCCTCAAGTGTATCTAGAATGGATGAATCAAGAACTCAGTTCTTATTGTGATGCCTTAACTAAACGCTTTCCTTCTGATCGCGTTGAGGTAGCTGCCATCGAGTATTATGCACTACATAAACATGAGAAATTCCAAGAACTTCGCCTACAGCTTTTGCGATCCAGTACCGTGGCTCAGGCTCTGTTAGCAGAGGCTCTCTACTCCCATCATTTATTAGAGAACCTAATTCCTCATATTGGTTACTGGCCTCGTTCCTTTTTTGCGAATGGTCTCAAAGGGCAATTTCAAGGGATTCCGGCTATCATTTGCGGAGCAGGTCCCTCGCTTGCCTCGACCTTTCAACAGTTGAAGTGCATCGAGGATCGTGCCTTAATTATCGCGGGGGGGTCTACGATCACCGCTTTGAGTAACCAAGGAATTTTACCCCATTTAGGTATTGCCCTTGATCCTAACAGTGAAGAATATGATCGCCTCAAGGCCGCTTCCAGTTTTCAGATCCCTTTCTTGTATGCTTCTCGACTCGAGTCGCGCGTATTCATGACTTGTAACGGAGATAAGGGCTACTTGCGAACCCAAACCGGAGGCGCATGTGAAGCTTATTTTGAACAAGCCGTGGAAATCCATGCACCGCCTATAGGACCAGAACTGGGTCACGAAGCGCTTTCTGTCACCACATTGGCCATTGCTTTAGCTGTGGAAATGGGCTGCAATCCGATTATTTTGAATGGAATTGATCTCGCTTATACGGGGATGCGGCGGTATGCAGAAGGTGTGATGCCCACTTCCCAAGTATTCAGGGAGGATATTCAAAAAGTCACTCGTTCGGGAGAAAGGCTCATTGAGACCAAAGACATGTGGGGACAACCTGTACTCTCTCTCATGAAATGGGTAATGGAATCAGAATGTATAGGAGCTTATGTTAAAGCTCATTCCGAAAGTCACTTCATCAATACGACGCCTGCTGGATTGGGATTTCCAGGTATCGAACAGCTCTCTTTTGATCAGATGATGAAAGAACACCTACACACGCCAATCGATCTTTTTTCACTGATTCATGCGACAACTACTCAGTTGAATTTATCTGTAACCGACGAAAAGATAAGCGATCTGATGGAGCAGTTGACAACGAGTTTGATCCGCCTAGACGAAATTGCTACAGAAATGATAGAAGAACTTCAGCGAGTCAAGGATCTTGATGGGTGCCTTCCGACGGGCAAAACGGCGATTTTGGAGATCGATTTTCAAGAAGAATGCGCGTTTGAATGCCTCTTTTTACTTGTCGGACCGGCATTAGATCAATTGCTTAACCGCGCCTTTTTCGCATCACCTCTGCTTTCTGAAGAACAAAAAAGACGGCTATACGTACAGCGTCAATTTGCCAAATGGACACAGTGGAGAACGATGATTCGAGAGGAGAGCGCTATATTAAGTAGGATAAACAACCATGAAATTACCCCTTTATTATCAAGCAGAACTAGTGAAAGCAGCCCAAGAAGGGATGCACTTTGCGCGCACAATTCACCAAGATAGTCCTCGATTTGGCTCTGCTGTTTTGACGGATAAGGGGAACATTTATTCTGCAGGTCAGTATGTTTCCGATTCCCTCTCTTTAACTCTCCACGCTGAACAGGTGGCGATCGCTCATGCTGCAGCTCATGGAGAATACGCCATTGTAGCCATTGCAACCGTAGGAAATGAAGCTGCTTATAAAATGAGTGGAGGGATCATTTATCCCTGTCATATTTGCAAGCAAGTATTATGGGAAAGCCATCTACGTTCAGGTCACAATACGGAAATTTATATCGTAGATAGCTCTCTTAAAATTATTGAGAAACTGCTTTTAAGAGAGATCATGCATAGCCCATGGCCTATGCTTTGACATAAATTTTTCTATTTTTTACCACCCGCTTCGCTAGAGAGCACAGAGTTCACAGAGAGCGGCTTCGCCGTCACAAAAAGACGGCGAAGCCGCTCTCTGTGAACTCTGTGCTCTCTAGCGAAGCGGGTGGTAAAAAATAAAGCAAACCTTCACATATGAGTTCACATATGTTATTAGGGTAACTTCAATCGCGTCATCCAAGCTAATTACACAAGAGGTCTAATGCTGTTTCTGAACAATTTTTTGGGCAGGGTCAGGGGAGGTTAAACGGATAGATGAGAAGCTTGGACTTTGATATCTTGGTGCTTTTTCAACACGGGCAGGACCTCCTGATTGAGGAATTCATGCGTTTGTTCAATGGAACGGCCGATCAATTGTGATCCATCGGCTATGGCCATTAACTCCTCTTGAGAAAGACCAATTTCTGGATCGTTGGCTAACCGGACGAGAAGATCATTGCTTAAACCTTCTTCTTTGATCCGTTTGCCCACTTCGAGACTGTGGAAGCGCAAGCGCTCATGGACTGCTTGGCGATCTTTTCCCTTTTTCACAGCTTCCATCAAGAAGTGCTCGGTGGCGAGAAAGGGAAGTTCTTCTTGGAGATGTTTCTCGATCACGCGGGGATGTACGATCAGACCAGAGGTGACATCAAGGAGTAAATTGAGGATAGCATCAGCACAGAGAAATGACTCTGGAAGATAGAGTCTTCGATTGGCAGAGTCATCTAATGAGCGCTCCAGCCATTGTGTGGCTTCAGTATAAAGGGGATTTTCGTGTAGTGACATCAAGTAGCGGCTTAAGGAGCAAATCCTTTCTGAACGCATCGGATTGCGTTTATAGGGCATGGCTGAAGACCCAACTTGTTTATCTCCGAAAGGCTCTTCTACTTCTTTGAGATGGGCGAGCAAACGAATGTCAGTAGCACATTTGTGAGCGCTTGCGGCAAAGCTAGAAAGGACATTAGAAACGAGGATATCTTGCTTGCGCGTATAAGTTTGCCCTGAGATAGAAAATAGGCGAGAAAAACCCATCTCTTTCGAGACAGACTCTTCCATGCTTTTGACCTTGTTCTGATCTCCATTAAATAGAGAGAGGAAAGACGCTTGCGTACCGGTGGCGCCTTTGACTCCTAAAAAGCGAAGTTCATCGATGAGGCGATCAAATTCATTGGTGTCGATCAAGAAATCTTGCAACCACAGACAGGTGCGCTTGCCGACCGTTGTAGGTTGTGCGGGCTGTAAGTGGGTGTAGCTGAGCGTGGGAAGATGAGCGTACTGCATAGCAAAGGGGAGCATCTGGCGCAATAGCTGCACGAGCTTGTTGCGGATGATCTTTAATCCTTCGCGTATCTGGATCAAATCTCCATTATCCGTGACATAACAGGAGGTCGCGCCCCAATGGATGATTCCTTTGGCTTCAGGACATTGGTCGCCAAAGGCGTGTAGGTGCGCCATCACATCATGTCGTAAGGTCTTTTCATAATCAGCGACTTTATCTAAATTGATCTCTTCGTGAGCTGCCTTCATGCTGACAATCTGAGCATCGGTAATCGGTAAACCGAGCTGCTGTTGCACTTTCGCAAGAGCAATCCAGAGCTTTCTCCAACAGAGATACTTGTAATAGGGTGAGAAAATGTAAGACATCTCCTCTCCGGCATAACGGGTCGAAAAAGGAGACTGGTAAGTTTTACTCATGTCCACTCTCAACTGCCTTCTGTATCTCTTTTAACAGCTTGCGAAGAGTGGATAGTTGTTGAGTGGTTGGTCGAAAAGGGTGGGTTTTCACCTGGTGGTGTAGGCGGCGCAGCGAGAGGATCGCGGCATCACAAGAATTGTAAGCGCGTTTATCATCTTCACTTAAGGGAAACGTATCGCGAATAAGATTCAGTAGTTCCTGTTTGGGCTGCCCTTGGTATTCAGAGATGATCTTGTGTTTGTGTTCTAGATCGCCGTTGCGACTGGCTAAGCTGTACACCGCTTGGCGGGGCATTTCATCGAGTTTAGCGTGTAATCCTTCGGGAATTGTCGTGTAAAGCTCGTAGTACTGGAGAAAATTGTAAGGGGTTTGCCGGTTGCCATAGGTCGCTACGAGCCAGGCGCTAAAGGCTCCATCGCGGTAATTCTTTAAAATGCTCTGCGCTTTTTTAATCCGCTCACCATGTAAAATGATCGCCTGATTGTTAATCGCTTTGACCTCTGCCGTGATATCGGTGAGTTGCTTAAGGTCGAGCTCGATTTCTTGGCTCTCATTTTTATACTGGTCGAGCAATTCATGAAGCGTTTGCTTCTCTTTTTCTGTGAGCGCGCCTACGCGAAATACCCCTGTAAAGCTCGAGAGATTCCCATTGGATGACATCTCCACCAGATTGGTCATCTTCGACAACTTCTGTGTGGCCATCTTGAGGCGCTGAGTGAGTAAAGAATTTACTTTAGCCATAATAGACCTCTTGCGTAACCTCATTTGCCCGGAAAAACCAATGTCTAGCTGTTTTACATCCGCTTGAGCAGCTCTTTTGTCAGAGCCACATAATCTTCCGCCGCACGGCTTTTGGGAGCAGTGTCAAAGATCGGCTTCCCATAAATGGAAGCTTCTGAAACGCGTATATCCCGTCTAATTTTAGTCTCGAGGAGTTTTCCAGGAAATGTTCCAGAGACTACTTCTAAAAAAGAATCGTTGGTTTTTCCCCGAGGATTCCAAAAAGAAAGAGTGACGCCTAGAATTTTAAGCATGTGGCGTTGCGATAGACTGTCGATGAATTGCGAGAGGCGTTGCAATCCTTTAATGCTGTAGAATTCTGGAGTGGCGCACACAAGAGAATAATCGGACGCGATGAGCGCCGATTCGGTCAACCAGCATAGAGAAGGGGGAGTGTCAATGATCACGATGTCATACTGAAGCGGTTTGAGAATTTCCTTAAGGCGCTCATGGGAATAGCGATTTCCGGCCAACGCGCCTGTCACTTCCACACGCTCTAACCACGTATCTGCAGGGATGAGATCGAGATTTTTCACGCAGGTGGGAATAATGACTTGATCGATCGGTTTTGTGCCTTGTAACACGGGCGCCATGCTATCTTGAGCATCGGGGTCGTAGCCTAGCCCTGTCGTTAAATTCGCTTGGGCATCGAAATCGATAAGCAAGACTTTTTTCTTATGAAATTTAGCCAAAGCAGAGCCAATGTGCAACGTCGTCGACGTCTTAGCTGTGCCCCCTTTAAAACTGCTAATCGCTATTTTTTTCATGCGCTCCCTCTGTCGCGAAATAGGAAGTAAGAGAACGATCGGCCGCTTCTTTTTCAATGGTTGTTAAAAAGGTTTCCACATCGAGTTCTCCATGAACTACATTGTCGCGCGTCCGCAGGGCAATGGTGCCGTTTTCAAGCTCTTTATCCCCGACCGTTAGCATGTAGTTGTACTGCATCAATTGCGCGTTTCTAATCTTTTTGTTGACCGATTCATTCGAGTCATCGACATCGCAGGCAAACCCCCGCTCCTTAATTTTACGAGCAAGTGTATGTGCATAGTCAGCATGACGATCGGCAACTGAGATCAATCGCACCTGTGAAGGGCTGATCCACAGCGGAAACTTTCCAACGAAGTTTTCGATCAGGATCCCCATGAATCTCTCAACAGAGCCAAACAAGGCTCGGTGGATCATCACAGGCCGTTTTAATTGACCATCGCTATCCATATAGTTGAGTGCGAATTTTTCGGGAAGGGCCATGTCAAGCTGGATCGTTCCACACTGCCATGATCTTCCCAGCGCATCTTTGATGTGGATGTCGATCTTAGGACCATAAAAAGCCCCATCTCCTTCATTGACCCGATAGGGTTGTCCCCAGGCATCTAGAGCGTCTTTCAAACCAGTTGTCGCTACTTCCCAATCTTCATCTGATCCGATGCTTTTTTCCGGACGGGTCGACAATTCTAAGCGATAGGGAAGGCCAAATGTCGAGTAGGTTTCATCGACAAGTCCCACAATGTTGAGAATTTCCTGTTTGATGTCGCCAGGTCTCATGAAGAGGTGAGCATCGTCCTGATGGAAGCTGCGCACGCGGAATAAACCGCTCAAAGCGCCCGAGGCTTCGTGGCGATGGACGTGTCCCAATTCACAGATGCGCAAAGGAAAGTCGCGATAACTGTGGGTACAGGTCTTGTAATACAACATGCATCCAGGACAGTTCATCGGCTTAATCGCATAGTGACGCTCTTCAATGTTGAAGGCGTACATGTTTTCTCGATAGTGAAACCAATGCCCTGAGGTTTCCCACAACTCTTGCCCCATGATCTGCGGCGTTTTGATTTCGACGTAGCCTGCCTTCTTGTGCATCGTGCGCCAAAAATCGATTAACCGGTTCCAGACGATCATTCCCTTGGGATGAATGAATGGCATCCCAGGAGCTTCTTCATGGATCGAAAAAAGACCGAGCTTAGGGCCTAAAATTTTATGATCCCGCTTCTTGGCCTCTTCCAGCATGAATAGATATTCTTTGAGCTGCTTGCGATCGGGGTAAGACGTGGCATAGATGCGCGTCAACATTTCACGAGTGGAATCGCCTTTCCAGTAAGCTCCGGAAATTTTTAAGATCTTAAAGGCTTTGATCTTGCCTAAATTGGGCAAATGGGGCCCGCGGCATAAATCGTAAAATTCTCCCTGAGAATAGGCGGTGAGTCCATCCGCTTCATTAAAGCCCTGAATCAATTCGCATTTGTAGGGATTGCTCTTAAACCGCGTTAAGGCCTCTGCTTTATTTTTCAGAACGTGGCGCTCTGAGATGTAATTTTCATCGATGATCTTTTCCACTTCCTTTTCGATAGCCGGAAAATCGGCGTCGGTGATGGTGAGGTTGGCAAAATCGTAATAAAATCCCTGTTCGATCGGAGGGCCAATCGTCGGCTGCGCTTGGGGGTAAAGGCGCAAGATCGCTTGAGCTAGCACGTGAGCTGAAGTGTGCCAAAATATTTCTTTACCGATAGGTTCTTCAAAGTGGATTAAAATAGCTTCATCACCATTAGAAAGTGGAGTGGAGAGATCTCGTAAGACGCCATTAATCTTGACGGCTAAGGACTGATTGGGACCCCTCATGTTAAGCTTTTCAGCTAGATCTTTTCCCGAGCTGCCCGAGGGAAGTTCTATCTCCATCTGTTGATTTGTTTTAATAAGCATGACTTCACCGGACTGAATTTTCCTTTGATTGTAAATCATGAAAAGACAAAATGGAAGAGCAATTGCAAAACTCCCCGACCCAGAAAATCCGTGGAAAATCACACTGACAGCAGAAAGCGCAACTTGTTAGCCCCCCTCTATTTTTTCCTTGTAGAAACTCCTTCTCATTCCTCTCTTTCTCAGCTCTTTAACTTGCGCCGCGAAGCTGAAGTTTCGTATTACTGCGACCTTTCTGTCATTCAAGAAAGTTTTCGCTTTCGCGCTTTAAACCGCGCCAGGACCATCGCTTCTTTTTTGATCAACGACCAAGGAGAATGGGAACTCCAGAAGCTAAATGAACTTTTAGAGGCCATGGATTCCCACGGGTACGTGTTCAACCTCACGGGAACGAGCGATGGGTTTCTCACAGAATTCATGCATTCTTTTCTCAAGCGTCTTTCGCCCCAGCTGATGAAGTCTATTTCTCGCTTTCACCACCCCGTGTGCCATAAGTGGGCAGAACGCCTAATCTTAGACAGCTTGGGTCTTTACACCAGTACACAGTTAACTACCCCTCTTGTTCGCAGGGCGATCCTTTCTGCCTGCCTGACACCTCTACGGCAGAATGTCGGTTCGTGTTTTGCCACAGCTCCTGCCATTCTCATCCAACGAGAGCAAGTAGAAACCTTCCTGGATGATCTTTATCAACTGGTGACAACCGGGACATTAAAACGGGTATTTGCAGGAGTAGAATACACTGTTCCACTCAGTCCGAGCATGGGATCAGGCGATCTGCGCAAACAGCTTGTGCAATCGGATAATCGAGCGATAATCTGGTTATCTCCAGGCTTAATCGCTGCCTGTGACCAGCTCGAACTGTTCCCCCCATCTTCCCCCACACTTCAAAAAGCTGAAATCCTCAAACATAAATTGGCGTCATTTCAAGGGGATGTGCAAACCTTCATCCATGAAGCCCTCTTAGAAAAATGGGGGATCAAGGAACAAGATCTGATTAGCGCTGAACAGATTGAACAGATGCAGTTGAAGACCTCGCGACTTATGCCAATCGCCACAGATCGCGGAGCCTCCAAAAAAGTGGAAGTGCTGACGCAATTTAAACGCAAAGAAAGGGAGGCCAAAGCCGCCTTCATGGGACTATGCGATCACGCCTTGTTAAAAGCCTGGGAATTTTCCCTCGCTTCTTTTTCCGACATTAAGATGGAATTTTCCACGTGGAATCTCTACACTAGCTTAGGCCTGTCAGCATCTGAGCCGGGAGGAATCGGGGAGTTGCTTGCCAACAGGATCGAAGAAAAAATTCGAGAAATTAACGAGAAGATCGAGCTCTTCCAACGAGAATATGAGGCAGCTCTTTCCCAAGCTAGAGGGACGGAAATCCTATTAAAACAAGCTGGTTCAGAAACAGAAGCACGTAGACTCCAAGCAGAATACCAAAGCCGCGCCTATCACATGCGCTCCTGTCTTGAGATGCGCGACCAGATTTACTCGGAGGGATCCCACTACACCAACTTATTTAATCAGCTGATCAAACAGTACGGAGCGTTGTTCCCCGAATTTTTCCAAGAAATTTTTGATCCTGATATGCAGGAGGCCACAACCTCTCTTTCCGATGACAGCAAAGCAGGCTTTCGTCTCGTCTATAAACATGGCAGATCCGATCCCTCTCAATGGACGTTGATCTACACTGCCGAGCAATGGATTTTCTGTTTGACAGACTTCTTTTCCCTCACGGAATCTCGCATTGCTAGCGAGATGCAGTGGGAACAAGCCTCGCAGGAGGTTCTAGCTATCACCTCGGCCATCATTGAACTTGTGCGCTCAGAGCACTTTTTACAAGCTGCGCTTCAGAGGATGTCCAGAGAAGCGAGTGGAAAAACGCCCTGGTCATATGTTTCAGGGGGGACCATGACCACTCTCTTGAAAACTTATTTTTGTCGAGAAAACGAGTTTACCATCGAATCGAAATGGGTCGCAAACGAATCGGAATTGGCCATTTTTGCTGCGGACACGCTCAAGCATCTAATGCCGCTCATTACCACTCCTTTTTTAACCGCGCCGCACAAGGCCATGCTAATGAATTCCCCGACACACGCCTTCCTTCTCCTTCCAGGTCTGGACAGGTTGCGTTCAGGATGGCAAGAAGAGGGATTTACCTACACGTGGGTGCGCGATCAGATTTTCTTGCCCAATCAAACTTTTTATGCCCAGATCTCTCTTTCTCTCTCTGAGCAGCAATTTCTCCTGGATCAATTGAGCGAGGAACTGCCGCCCCAGCTCTCTCATGCGCTGCATCAATCTTTACGTTTAGAAGACCACCCTCTTTCCGTCACTTCTTGGCGCCAGCAAGTTCTCAGCGCCCTCCTCTCTTGCACACAAGTCCAACACTCCCAACAGAAAGACGCTTTTGCCGATGGGCTAGACGCCTTTCTTTTCCAAGCGCTTCCTCTCGTTCCAGCCCACGAATGGAAATCAAGGGTGAGACGCCTTCTTTCCGATCTCTTTGACCCACTCGTTGAAAAAAGCATGCTCTCGATGAAAGATGATTCTTTCGGGTGGATGACAGCACAAACAATCAAAGAACTCGCCCTGATCTGTTATCTCAACGCTTACCCTTCCCTATGCACATCCTTTGACCTCCATCAGTATATCGCTGAGCACGCTCGTTTTATCGGACTGGCTCAACCCGCCCCTCTCTTAATTGCTGATACGAATTGGACGATCCAATACCTCGGTTTTGTGGTCAACCCCGGAACAGCCCGCCTGGAATTATGGGGTCTGGATCGCACGGCCTCTCAAGGAATCCCGATGACATCCTGGAACCCTTGGTTAAACGGCTCTCATAAAAAACCTTGGCTTATTTACGCCAACCCCATGGAATACAGCCGATGATGAACCGCTTTCTTCTTCTATGTCTATTATGGTGTGCACAAGCATGGGCATTGTATAATGGCAATCCCAGCTTTCCCATGATGCCAGATGGCGGAGTGTTTGCAAAAGACGCCTATGTGACTCTTAAGACAGGGTATGAATTCGACGATGTGTTTAAACAGCAAATGCACGTGAGCAAGCCTCAGAATGATCAAAAAAGGGGAGTACAGGAGTTTAAAACTCTAGGGAATTTTGGAGCCATCAAGCTCGTGATTAGCGATCGGGTTGAAATCTATTCGATGTTGGGAACGATGTCTGCCAAGATCTCTCAAAAACCCTATGATGGCATCAAGATTCACTATAAAGCCAATCCCCATTTTGCTTGGTCAATTGGAGGTCGGACGATCTTGGCCTATTGGGGAAATACTCAATTGGGGATGAACGCAGGCTATCTTCGCTACCAACCTCATCTCAACCAGATCAAAGTGAATGGTTCCACCTATTCCAGCTCAGGAGCGGAACTCCAGTACTGGGAATGGCAGGTAGGCGCGGGAGTATCGCATCGAATAGGCATGCTCGTCCCTTACGTTGGAGGATACTACGCCCAATCAGAAGCCGATTTTCTCTATCTGAACTCACTGAAATCGATCATTCCGGGAAGGCACTTTCTTCTCAAAAGCTCGAAAAATCCAGGGGTTGCTGTCGGTTGCGGTTTTGCACCCAACCGGGGCTTTACTGTGAACGTCGAAGGGCGCTTCATCAATCAAACTGCCCTTTCGGCAAGCGCCGAGATCAAATTTTGACCTAAGAGGCAATTGAAAACTCCACGACCCAGAAAAATCGATGATTTTGAGTCAGTTTGCCAGCCGCTTAAGCGGCTGTGCCCTATCCCCAGCACATACTCCAAGCGAGTAGGGCTCGGGGATGGGGTGGCAAAATGGATCAAAAGGGCGATTTTGCTGTGGCGTGGAATTTTGCAATTGCCTCTTTCCTTTAATTCCCCGCTTCCACTAGAATCTCATAGGTAATTTAGCATTGAAATTCGCTCGATGCGAGATTCGTTTTTGACTTTAGGCTGATGTCTTAGCGCCTTTCTAGTTTCTGAAGAACACAGGCACGTGCTGCACTCTTGTAAGCCTTTAAAGGGGAATCTCGCAACAACTCTTGGAGACCTTATGTTGACCCTAAAAAAATTTCGCCAGATTTTTTCTCTTCTCACTTGCTCTGCAGTTCTGCCCTTAACAGCTGCCACCATCGACAGCAGCGATGATATCGAGCAAAAAGATATCAACGCCTTGCGTGAATGGATCAACACCAAACGTCAGGTCACCGTCCGCGAAATGGGGGGTGCGCTTTCCTTGAGTGGTGAAGTGCGCACAGAATTACAATCTTCTGCTGAAACAGTGAATGGGATCCGTCAGAGAGGTAACGGGGGTGCAGTCACGCTGCCCGATGGAACCCCTTTTCCAACCAACGCCTTCGACGTCGAAGTCAACATCATGCTCGACTACCGCACGGAGCATTCATGGGCTTCCATCAAACTCGAGTTCGACAACGACGCCGGTATCTTTAGCGGTACGCTAAACAAGCTGAAACTCGAAAGAGCTTATTGGGGTGTCAGAGCAATCGATGCCGATGAGTTCACCTTTGATGTCGAGATGGGACGTCGCCGTATGTCTTCCATGATGGACTCTAAACTCGAGTTCAATTCCTTCTTTGACGGCGTGTGGTTCCGCTATGACCACGGGTTTGAAAAAATCGGAGATTTCTATACACATGCCGGCGTGTTCCTCATTAACGAATTCAAAAATCAATTTGGTTACGTGGGAGAAATCGGGATGTTGAACATTGGAGGTTCGGGTCTCTACACAAAATATTCTCTCACGGACTGGGATACAAAAGACTTCCACGATAAGATCATGAATGAGCGTTTTGACTTCATCGTATCACAATTGATCTTAGGTTATCGCTTTCTTCCTTCTAACTTAAAAAAAATCGTCATCATCTACTTAGGTGGCTTATACAATCACAAAGCAAAGAAATTGGCGATCACTGGCTATAGGCGCTCCAACTGGGGCTCTTACATTGGCTTTTCCATCGGAGAATTAAAGAAAAAAGGAGACTGGGCTTTTGACGCCAACTACCAAGCTTTATGCGCTCAAGCGGTTCCCGATTTTGATGTGCAAGGGATTGGTGTAGGCAATACTGCCAATACCGGATTTTATACCGCAAGAACCGATGGTAGAGGAGGCGCCAACACGCGCAAAACAGCGGGAGGTAATGTGAACTACCGCGGTTTCCAGCTTACCTTAGACTGGTTGTTAACTAACCAACTCGACTTCCAACAGAGCTGGCAGCAGTCAATCACTCTTGATGACAGCATCGGACCGTTCCGCACCTTCAAACAGTACGAGATTGAATTCATCTACGGCTTCTGATGAAGTCGATGAACTGATCGGCTTGAGGTGGTTGATCTCTCAAGAACAGCCCCCTTGTTACTTGATTTGAAGACCAGTTCTCGGTTTAGGCAAATAAGTAGGAAGAACAATCTCTTTAAGGACAGCAATAATCGCAGATTTAAAGATAGATTGATCATCAAAGCAGTGGTTCTCGCCCCAATGATCTTGATCTTTTCGTTGTGGTGATAAGGCGTGGATCTGGTAGTAAATGAGATCGCGGATTCCCTCGGGTAATTTTTGTAAAAATGGATGGATAGCTTCTTTCGAAAACGCACTTTGATTGATGAGATTGAGAAGAGGATCAATCGAAGAATGGCGAGGATCAGCTCTTTGTGTCATCTTGAACAAGGTAAGGGCTTGAGCCAGTTTGAGGCGCTTGAGATCATCATACCGCTGTTTTGCTCCCCATTTATCCCCCTTTTTTGGCGCATCTGCTAATTGATAGACATGCCAATCTGTTGTAGGATTGAACGTTGGAGATATGTGCGTAAAAGCCATAAGGCCCTCTTTCAGTGCCGCAACAGCTTTAGCTCTGATTTTTTTACACAAGTACAGATTCAGTGAAGAGAGCGAGCTGAGCTTTGAGAGATGCTCCAATCCTCGATCTGTGATTTCAGTGCACAGACATAAATCCAATTCCATGAGAGAGGTGAGCTTTGAGAGATGCTGTAATCCTTGATCTGTAATTTCAGTGCACCAGTTTAGATTCAGAGATGTGAGAAAGGTGAGCTTTGAAATAACATCCTCTAGCCCTTTATCTGTGATTCCACAATTTTCTAGATTCAGAGATGTGAGAAAGGTTAGCTTTGAAAGATGTTCGAGTCCTTGACCTTTGATGGCATAGCAGTGCGATAGACTCAGTGATGTAATAGAGGTGTGATTTGAGAGATGCTTTAGTCCTTGATGAGTGATTTTTTTGCACCAATCTAGCTCCAATAATCTAAGAAAGGTGAGCGTTGAAAGATGTTCTAGTCCTTTATCTGTGATATTTTTGCATTCCGATAGATGCAGTGAAGTGAGGCAAGAGAGCTTTGAGAGGTGTTCTAGCCCTTGATCTTGGATGTTATCGCAACCCGCTAAATTCAGTGATGTGAGAGAAATGAGTTTTGAGAGGTGTTCTAATCCTTGATCTGTAATGTTTTTGCTCCGACTTCGCGCAGGTGATGAACCTAGATGCAGTGATGTGAGAGAGGTTAACTTTGAGAGATGTTCTACTCCTTGATCTGTGATGTTATCGCAATGCCTTAAATTCAGTGATGTGAGGGAAGTGAGCTTTGCAAGATGTTCTAGTCCTACATCTGTGATGTCATCACAACACGCTAAATTCAGTGATGTGAGGGAAGTAAGCTTTGAAAGATGTTCTAGTCCTTTATCTCTGATGTTCTCGCACAACGCTAAATTCAGTGATGTGAGGGAAGTAAGCTTTGAAAGATGTTCTAGTCCTTTATCTCTGATGTTCTTGCACAACGCTAAATCCAGTGAAGTGAGAGAAGTGAGCTTTGAGAGGTGTTCTAGTCCTTTATCTGTGATATTGGAGCATCCTCGCAAATTGATCGATTGGATTTTAGCTCCTTTGAGTTGTTCCAGAATAGTTTTTAGTTGATCATCTGATAAATTCTCATAGCCTGATAAGTCTAAATGGTCACCACAGAAGGGTAAATGCGCCCACACTTTGGATGTCAAGCGCATTGAACGCAATGCTTGTGGATCTGGAAGGAAAGTTAATACATGCTCTATAACATCACTAGGCAGTGACTTAATTGTCTTAGATTTAGAAGAAGACTCAGGTTGCACAGCTACAGACGTTGCAACTGTAGGTTGTGTGGGGGTTAAGTTTAAGGGAGCTAAAACTAGTGATGATACTAATGTCATAATTTTTCCTTATTGTTAGTATTATATTACATTTTACTAATATATGCTTTTTAAATAAACACTATAATTCATGTTCAATGATTTTTTTGTTTTACTTGATATATCAAATAATTTAATCTACATTTGTTAGTATTTACTCCGCCGTTTCAAAAACCAGTGCAACAAATGAGATAACTAGAAGATAGCCAAAAAGTTAAGAAAATAGGCTAGCTGTTTTCAAAAAAATTTTTATACTCTCTCTCTAGCTCTGTATTAAATGCTTTCTAGATAGCCATCTGCTGTATAGAGATCGACGTAGATGCTAAAATCTACGACTGCTTTCCTTTTTTCAATGAATTCGAAATCTTAAAAATGCGTTTTGAAGAGTTGGATGATCATGTGGATTACTTTGTGCTTGTGGAATCGATCGAAACGCAACGAGGAACTCCTAAGCCTTTATATTTCGCAGAAAATCGAGAACAATTTCAAACCTATCTCCACAAAATTATCCATGTAGTCGTGAACGAAGCTCATCCAGAAATGGGAAAGTGGGAAAGAGAAAATTTTCAGAGAAATTGCATCATGCGAGGCCTTACTTCTTGCACAAATGAAGACATGATCATGATTTCAGATGTCGATGAAATTCCCCGTCCGGAGATAGTCGATCTGTTAAGCAAGAAATACAGATTTGCTAAAAGGGCCATTGCTCTTGATATGGATATCTATTTTTATCAACTCAATCGACAAATGAAGACTACAGAAACTTGGGGTGGCGGAAGATGGACCGGCACTGTCATCCTTTCGCTTAATCTACTCAAAAAACTCTCTCCTCAAGTCTTCCGTACACATAAAGAGTACTTACTCTCTATCGGCTTTCTCGCTCCATATTAAAAACATCGCCCCATTCGCTTTTGCGCGCGATACGATACAGTTCGCGATCTTTTTTGGTGACAATGCGTTCTTGACAACCATCTGCTGCACAGAGATCGACTTTGACATGCCCTTTGCCTTTGCGGGGATGACGCAGAATGCGCGCAGAGGGAAGCGCTACTTCAGTTTTTGAAACAATGAGATAGGAAAACTTCTCATCTTCAAATCCGCGTTCTCCTTCCTTGATTTTCCGATGCAAGGAGGAGCGTTCCAGGCGGGCATAAAAGTGACACCAATTTCCTTCTGCCATGGGACAGGTGGAAGCATGGGGACAAGGAGCGATCATCTTGGCGCCTTGCGACAGTAAATGAGAACGCAGGGTGCGCAATCTCTCAAATCCCAAGGGAGTTCCCGGTTCAATGAGAATCAACACCTGGTTGGTCATTTTCCACAAGTTGTCTACAACAGATATTTGATCTTTTTCGTGCAGTTCGCCGATCGAATAGGCGGCGACGACTAAATCATAGCTCGAACCATCTGACAACTTCTTCATGTCTTCTTGTATCCAGCGAGTTTTTGAAATAAGAGATAAATCTTCAGCTAATTGTTTCCCCACAGCGATAAAACGCTCATCTCGTTCTATTAAAGAGATTTTTTGAATTTCACTAAACTGCTGCTCAGCTGCCCATAGACATGTACCAGGACCTGCTCCCACATCGCAAAGAGACCTTGGAGAAAAATGGGGCAACCGAGCCTGTAATTCAAAAAACGTTTTACAAATAGCGGCGTAAGTCGCGGGCATACGTACAGCAAGATAGGCTAAAAGGTGGTCTTTCCCTTCCAATTCTCTGAGTTCTTTTCCCCCTTCTCTGGCTCGGTACTCGCCAGACAGTTGCTTAGAGGATTGAAACAGAGAACGCAACGACACACCTTCTAATAAACTTTTAATTTTAATTTGCATTTCATTTTTTATCATAAAATTAACTCTTAATTAATCAGGTTATGTTACAATAGAATCATATAAAATAGGTGGATTATGTCAGTATCTCTAAACGAACAGTTTGTGAGCATCTTACAAACAAGAGATCAAATGACCGGTAAAGCAGACGGTCTTTTGCATCAATTACAGGAAAGAACAGTGCATGTTGCTCAAGCAGAGGAGCAGTATACAGAAATCACCAAGTTATTCGGAACATTTCAATCTTCGATCGGAGAGTACACATCCATACCTGGCATGGACATGGAAGAGATTACGTTGGCGACATCAGTTAAAGACGAAGCTGAAGCAACGATGAACAAATTGAGTCACACGCTCTTAACTCATTTCCCCTACATCGCGATTCCAGGCAATCCCCCGTGTGTGTCTCCCAAGAAAGAACCACATGTCACAGGAATACCTACGGCAGCCGCAGAGTTCATCAAACAATGCGATGCAATCCGTCCGATACGCGGCGATGGAAATTGTTTTTTCACGGCTTTTTCTGTGATTCTATTAGAAAACCTCGTCACAGATAAAAGTCTCGATTGGTTCCATCACTTCATCGACGCCTTTCCACCAAAAGACAAGAGATTAGAAGCGTTGTTAAAGTCGATCTCTGCCGAATTTGTGAAATTAGAACCGGAAGGTAGAGAAGCATTACTCACACAAAATGAAAAGATGTTCCCCTTAGTCAATTACCTACGCCAGCTCGCAGCCAATCACATTCTCAACAACAAGGAAAGCTTTTCACCTTTCTTTGAAACTTCGTGTGAAAAGTATGTCGAAAGCATGGTTCTTCCTATGGGGCAAAATGCAGATCATCCTGCGATCATGGCTCTATGTACCGTGCTGAACTATCCGATTCGCATTTTTGATTCCCAATTAGACTCAGGCAAAGGGGTGAACATCGAAGGCGACAAAATAAAAGCCACCTTGTGCCGCAAAGATGAACATTACTTCATCCTTTATCCTAATCAAGGAGAGACTCGCGTTACCATCCATTGCGAAGTACCTCCCGGTCAATCGCTTTTCATTAGAGGAGAAGAGGGGGGATTAAACTGGCAAAAAGGGATTCCCTTAAAGCCAGGATCAGCGCCCAACACATGGATCTATACTTTTTCGGGAGACAAGCCCGTCGCTTATAAACTCTTGCTGGATGATTCCGTATGGGAGCTCGGCGACAACCATGCTATTGCCAAAGGAAAGCAAGAAAAAATCACCCCACATTTTCCCGAGTCATCTTTATCTACTATTCGCGTGAAGTGTAAAGTCCCTCCAGGTCGCACTCTGTTCATTCGAGGAGAAGGAGGACCAGGACTGAAGTGGGACGCTGGGCTTCGCATGACCTACATGGGAGAAGATGTATGGGAAATCGGGTTGAAAGGGATCACCAAGTCGGCACTTTATAAGGTAGTGCTCGACGACAAAGAGTGGGAAAGCGGAGATAACCACACTATTATGGGTGGAAAAACCGCTGAACACCAGCCTCGTTTTTAACCTACACGCCAGTCGATAGGTCGTTGGCCCCATTCTTTCAACTGAGCATTGACGCGAGAAAAGTGCTTGCAGCCAAAAAAACCTGTATGCGCAGAAAAAGGAGAGGGGTGAGGTGCTGACAAAACCACATGGTGTCCACATCCTTTCTCAAGAATAGGCTGCATTTTTTCTTGAGCGGATTTTCCCCATAGCAAGAAAATTAACGGCTCTGGTTTCAGTAGCAATTTTTCAACTACGGCATCCGTGAATCTTTCCCAACCACGACCATAATGAGATTTGGGTTCCCCTGATCTGACAGTTAGCGTTGCATTTAGCAATAAAACGCCTTGTTTGGCCCAAGAGAGTAAACATCCATCTGTCGAGGGTTTAATCCCCACATCTTGTTCCAGCTCTATAAAAATATTCTTCAAAGAAGGAGGCAGAGCAAGGCCGCAGGGAACACTAAAGCTCAAGCCATGCGCCTGACCTACGCCATGATAAGGATCTTGCCCCATGATCACGACGCGAACCTGATCAAAAGGGGTATGAGAGAAAGCTTGAAAAACATGCGCTTCAGGAGGATAAATGACTTTTTGATTGGCTTTTTCCTTAGCCAAAAACACCTTTAGCTCCTGGATATAGGGCTTCTCAATTTCATCCTTTAAGACGGCGTGCCAGCTTTTTTCAATTTTCATGCTCGAAATTTAACATATCTAGCCGCAAGTAGTAAAGGCTTTCTCGTTGACAGAAACAGGCAGGAACCCCTACGATTTTGTGCTTTGCAACTTGTGTGTATCTCATGAAAGATCTCGCTGAAAATAATTTAGTTCGCTTTAAAAACATTTCTAAAAAGAAAGAGACCATTTGCGCCAACTTTAAAGTGAAAGGCGTGCGTGGCGGTGTGAATTTCACGGCTAGCATTTCTGTAGATATTGCCGCAGCCGAAGTGCACGCCGGCGATATTCTCGAAAAGATCATCGAAGAGTGCGCACGCATCGGCGTTAAAGAGTTCGCTCGCGCTGAGTTCCAATTTGAAGGACTAACTTCAATCTAGTTTTTTATCTGGGTGTAGCGCAGTTGGTAGCGCGCTAGCATGGGGTGTTAGAGGTCGTAGGTTCAAATCCTATCACCCAGATTCTTTTTTGTGAGGGAGTTATGATTCAACCATCACCTCTGAATGCCTACAAACAATCTGTCATATGCCAGGTTTGTGGCAGGTGATGCACAAACAAAGCGATGACAATGGGAGATGCTTATGAATGATATTTACGCACCCTGCCTATGCGGAAGTGGAGAAAAATTTAAATTTTGTTGTCATAAAATTCAGAAAAAAGGGGGAGTGATTCCAGCAACGTTCGAATGCTCCAAATTTCCAATTCATGAATGCAAAGTTCTTAAAGATTGGGAAGATACAGGCATTTCTCCTGTTTATGTCTCAAGAAAACTTACGAATACCTCATATGTTTTTATCAGCTATCTAGTGGACTTTTGGTGCCTAGGGGTCAAAGACACTATGCTGAAATTTGGGATTTCTCAAACTGATTTAAAATATATCTACAGCAAAGGCGACGATTTAGAGACTATTTCCTATCAGGATGCTCGTAGCTTAATTCTTGGAGCTATTGATTTCGCAAAAGCAATTAATATTGCTCCTGAGGCAAGTTGGCATGGACTACCCTCTTCATTTATTGAAGCCCATTTAACGTACGAGAAGAAATTTTCCTTCGGCCAGGAAGGAAAGCCCTTTTATGTTTCTGGACCTTATGATTATGAACGTTATGATGTAGAAGAAATCATCAGCAAAGTATCAAAAGCCAAAGGTCATTTTACTGTTCATGTATAAGTTGCCACTCTAAGGTGGCACGTAGTGCACTAAAGCGAGTCGTGCGGAGCCGAGGGCTTTAAAAATTATGAAAAAATTTGCATTTCTTTTTCTATTTATCGCTACTCTCGCAACTGCTTCGCCAAATTCTTCTCTTCCCCCTGATACCAAAAATATTTTTGTCCAAGCAGATCATGCAAGGCTTTTTTGCCGAAGCATGGGGAAAGGGACACCTATTATTGTTCTGCACGGCGGCCCAGGATTATCACAAGATTATTTGCAGCCCTACTTAACCAGACTGGCAGAAAATCATTTCGTGATCTTCTACGATCAACGAGGCAGTGGCAGATCCGAAGGAGAAAAAGATTTAACTCATATTAATCTTAACGTTTTTGTGAATGATCTGGAGAGCATCCGTCACCATTTTGGTCTTAAAAAGGTATCTATTCTTGGACATTCCTGGGGTGGTTTATTGGCTATGCAGTATGCCACCTTTCATCCTGAGATCATTGATAAACTTA